>NZ_JBWOMN010000016.1:0-120600 GCF_056449545.1 Oceanicella sp.
GGGCCCCTCCGCCGCGGGGGGGGGCCGGGGGGCCGGCCCGCCCCCCCCCCCCCGACGCGCCGTCCGCCGCGACCGCCGGCGCGCGGGCGGTCATCATGATCCACGGGCGGGCGACGCGCCGCCAGACCCTGGCCCCGACAGGCCGCCGGCGCGCGCCGACCGCGCGCGGGACGCATGGCGCGGTCCGAACCGGTCGCGCCTCAGATCCAGACCAGACCCAGTTCCAGACCCGGACGCCGCCCGACAGCAGACCCAGCCCCTGACGCCGCGCGGCGGCCAGCCGCGACGCCGATCCAGACCCGGCCGACCCGACGGATCGAGCCCACGGCGCCCGCGGCGCGAAGACAAACGGCGCCCGCGGCGCGAAGACAAACGGACACAGGAGACACGATCATGATTTCCCGCAGAGATTTCCTGCAGGCGACCGTTGCGGCCTCGGCGATCGTCGGCGCTTCGGGCGTCGGGCGCTGGGGGCGGATCGCGGCGCAGCAAAGCCTGACGCAGGATCAGCTGCTGGCCTTCAACGCCACCGGCAACGTCACCATCGTGCATGTCACCGACATCCACGCCCAGCTGAAGCCGATCTGGTTTCGCGAGCCCGAGATCAATCTCGGCGTCGGCGCGGTGAACGGCCTGCCGCCGCATGTGACCGGGGCGGATTTCCTGAAGCTGTTCAATCTCGAGCCCGGCAGCCCCGAGGCCTACGCGCTGACCTACGAGGATTTCACCGCCCTGGCGCGCGGCTACGGTCGCATGGGCGGGCTCGATCGCGTCGCCACGGTGGTCAACGCCATTCGCGCCGAACGCCCCGAGGCGCTGCTGCTGGACGGCGGCGACACCTGGCAGGGGTCCTACACGGCGCAGATGACCGCCGGGCAGGACATGGTCAACGTGATGAACGCGCTGAAGCCCGAGGCGATGGTCTCGCATTGGGAGTTCACGCTGGGCATCGACCGGGTCAACGAGATCGTGGACACGCTGGATTTTCCGTTCCTCGGGGCCAACATCTTCGACAACGAATGGGACGAACCCGCCTACGATCCCTACAAGATGTTCGAACGCGGCGGCGTGAAGATCGCGGTCATCGGCCAGGCCTTTCCCTACATGCCGATCGCCAATCCCGGCTGGATGTTCCCGGGGCTCAGCTTCGGCGTGCGCGAGGGGCGCATGCGCGAGGTGGTCGCGCAGGTGCGCGAGGAGGAGGGCGCCGATCTGGTGGTGCTGCTGTCCCATAACGGCTTCGACGTGGACCGCAAGATGGCCGCGCGGGTCGACGGCATCGACATCATCCTCACCGCCCACACCCATGACGCGCTGCCCGAACCGGTGATGGTCGGCAAGACCATGCTGATCGCCTCGGGGTCGAACGGCAAGTTCGTCACAAGGCTGGATCTGGACGTGCGCGACGGCGCGCTGAAAGGATTTTCGCACAAGCTGATCCCGATCTTTTCCGATGTGATCGCCCCGGACCCTGCGGTTGCGGCGCTGATCGACGAACAGCGCGCGCCCCACAAGGCGCAGCTGGAGGAGGTGCTCGGCCACACCGATTCGCTGCTGTATCGGCGCGGCAATTTCAATGGCACCTGGGACGATCTGATCTGCAACGCGCTGATCGAGCAGCGCGAGGCCGACATCGCGCTCAGCCCCGGATTCCGCTGGGGGCCAAGCCTGCTGCCCGGCGACCCCATCACCCGCGAGGATCTGTTCAACGCCACCGGCATGAACTACCCCGCCGCCTACCGTTCCGAAATGACCGGCGAAACCCTGAAGCTGATCCTGGAGGACGTGGCCGACAACCTGTTCAACCCCGACCCCTATTACCAGCAGGGCGGCGACATGGTGCGGGTCGGCGGCATGGGCTATTCCATCGACGTGTCCAACCCCATGGGATCGCGGGTCACCGACATGACCCTGCTCAAGACCGGCGAAAAGCTGGCCGCGGACAAGACCTATGTGGTCGCCGGCTGGGCCTCGGTCAACGAGGGCACCGAGGGGCCGCCGATCTGGGACGTGGTGGAAAGCCATATCCGCAAGCACGGCACGGTGAGCATCGACCCCAACGCCTCGGTGAAGGTGTCGGGCGCCTGAGCGCCGGCGGTGTTGGTTGGGGGAAGAAACCTCTGGATATTCGCCATAAATTCAATTATATGAATATGTGACGGATTCGAGCTGAAACGGAGAAGCAGATGAGCGACCACCGCAAGGATGGGCTTGCCTCGCGCCGCGGCTTCCTGACTGGCGGCATGGCCGCGGGCGGGGCGTTGGCCGCGGCCGGCGTCGCCAGGGCCGCGAGCGGCGACCCGGCGATCACCGAACTGCCGGACTGGACCACCTCCCCCGGCGCGCCCGTGGACGAGGCGCCCTACGGGCTGCCCAGCGAATACGAATCCCGGGTGGTCCGGCGCAACGTGCCCTGGCTGACCGCGGACGCGATCAGTTCGATCAACTTCACGCCGCTGCACGAGCTTGACGGGATCATCACCCCCAACGGGCTGTGCTTCGAACGCCATCACGGCGGCGCCGCCAATGTGGACCCGCAGGAATACCGGCTGATGGTTCACGGCATGGTGGAACGGGAACTGGTGTTCACGCTGGAGGACATCCTGCGCTTCCCCCGCGTCAACAAGGTGTATTTTCTCGAATGCGCCGCCAATTCCGGCATGGAATGGCGCGGCGCCCAGCTCAACGGCTGCCAGTTCACCCACGGCATGATCCACAACGTGATGTATACCGGCGTGCCGCTGCGGCTGATCCTGGAGGAAGCCGGGCTGAAGCCGGGCGCCAAGTGGATCCTGCCCGAAGGCGCCGACGCCGCCGCCATGACCCGATCCGTGCCCATCGAAAAGGCCATGGATGATTGCCTGGTGGCGTTCAGGATGAACGGCGAGGCCCTGCGCGCCGAGCAGGGCTACCCGGTCCGCCTTGTGGTTCCCGGCTGGGAAGGCAACATGTGGATCAAGTGGATGCGCCGCATCGAGGTCGGCGACAAGCCCTGGCATCATCGCGAGGAGACCTCGAAATACACCGACCTGCTGCCCAGCGGCAAGGCGCGCCGCTTCACCTGGGAAATGGACGCCAAATCGGTGATCACCAATCCCAGCCCGCAGGCGCCGATCACCCATGGCAAGGGGCCGACGGTGCTGACCGGCGTCGCCTGGTCCGGGCGCGGCGCGATCCCGCGCGTGGACGTGACGCTGGACGGCGGCATGAACTGGCATCAGGCGCGCATCGACGGGCCGTCCTTCGACAAGTCCATGCACCGGTTCTATTTCGAATTCGACTGGGACGGCAAACCGCTGCTGCTGCAGTCGCGGGCGCATGATTCCACCGGCTACATCCAGCCCACCAAGAACGCGCTGCGCGCGGTGCGGGGCGAGAACTCCATCTACCACAACAACGGCATCCAGACCTGGTTTGTGAACGAGAACGGCGAGGCGGAAAATGTCGAGATTTCATGAACTGACCCTTGCCGCGCTGCTGGCCGCCGGCCTCGCCGCGCCGGCGATGGGCGAGCCGCTGGGCCTGGGCCGCGCCGCCGCCCCCGACGAGATCGCCGCCTGGAACATCGACATCCGGCCCGACGGCGTCGGCCTGCCGGAGGGCTCGGGCAGCGTCACCGATGGCGAGGAGATCTTCGTCGAGAACTGCGCCGTCTGCCACGGCGATTTCGGCGAGGGCGTGGACCGCTGGCCGGTGCTGGCCGGCGGCCAGGACACCCTGACTTCCGACCGCCCGGTGAAGACCATCGGGTCCTACTGGCCGTATCTGTCCACGGTCTGGGATTACATCCACCGGGCCATGCCGTTCGGCGACGCGCAGAGCCTGGAGGATGATCAGGTCTACGCCATCGTCGCCTATCTGCTGTATTCGAATGACATCGTCGACGAGGATTTCGTGCTTTCCAGGGAAAACTTCCTCGACGTGGAGATGCCCAATGTCGGCGGCTTCATCGACGATGACCGCCTGCAGACGCCGGTGGGCCTGAAGCGAGAGGTCTGCATGACCGATTGCAAGCCCTCGGTCGAGATCACCAAGCGCGCCGCCATCGTCGACGTGACCCCTGACGCGGAGCAGTGATCGAGACGCCGGGCGCGCCCCCCCCAGCGCCCGGCGTTTCAATGGTCGTCGATGCGGGTCATCCGTGACAGGATTCGCGTTTGGTGGAAGGCCCGGTCAGGTTCCTGACCGGGCCTTTTCCGTGTGGCGATCGCCCTGCGCGGTCGCGGTTCACGCGGCGCGGTATTGCGGGGCCGAGGCGAGGAATTCGGCGAAGGCGTCGGCGTTGGGCGGGGCGAAATATTCCGCCAGCAGGTTGCGCCGCTTGCGCCTGGCGGCGCCCATGTCCGCGAGCAATTCGTCGAAATGGCGGAAATGGAACGGCGCCGAGCACAGCCCGCCATAGACCTGCGCCGCCGGGCGCTGGGTGCGCCGCCAGCGCAGATTGGCCTCGATATCCGCGTCCATGGCCGGCTTGTCGGGCTGGTTGGCCAGCATGCCGTCGGCGTAGCGCACCAGCCAGTTGGCCCCCATTTCCGCCGACAGCATGGTGCAGAAGCTGGAATTGAAGCCGACGAAGCCCATGTCCGGCAGATCCGGGTTCACGCAAAGCCGGTAGATCCGGTATTGCCCGTCATCCTCGATCAGCTTGCGCCGATAGGCGTCGTCCAGATACGGCACGCCCAGTTTCCAGCCCACGGCGAGCAGCGACAGGTCGGCGGCCACGCGCTCGCCGCCGGTCATGACGATGGCGCCGCCGTCATAATGGTCGAAGCTGCCGCGGATCGCGGTGATGCGCCCGCTGTCGAGATGTTCGAAAAATCCCGGGGTGACGATGGGCAGCGAACAGGAGGCCTCGCGCTCGATCGGCGTGTCGGGGACCATGTCATGGCGTTTCAGCCCCAGCTGCAGTTTCAGCAGGCTTTCCAGCCCGCGGAAATTCGCCCATATCAACGGCTTGGACAGGGCGAAGGCCAGCTTGCCCAGCGGCGAGCCGCCCCAGCCGTTGAACTGGATTTCCTGCGCGCGCATGTAGAGCAGGTTCTTGAAGTTGATGCCGGCGATGTAATAGGGCACGCGCCAACAGGGCTGGCGATAGACGATGGTGACCGATTCGGCGCCGTTGTCAGCGGCGTTGACCGCCAGGTCGGTGGCGGATTTCGAGAACCCCAGCACCACCACCCGCTTGCCCCGCGCCAGCGCCGGGTCGGTGTATTCCGAGGAATGCAACACCTGCCCGCCGGCGGTTTCGAACTCCGCCTGCCCGGGATGGCTGATGATGTTCTTCTCGCTGAACTGGCCGGTGCAGACCGCGACGAAATCGTAATCCTCGTCATGGGCGCCGGCCGCGTCCTCCACCGCCAGCCGCCAGCCCGGCGCGCCGTCGGGGCGCCGGGTCATGGCGCGGATGCCGGCGTTCATGCGATACAGCGGCTTCAGGTCGTGGCGCTCGGCGTAGCCGTGCAGATAGGCGTGCACCTGCGGGCCCTTGGGCCATTGCGGGTAGTCCTCGGGCATCGCCATGTCGGTGAAGCGGTAAAGCTCCTTGGGCGATTGGGTCTGCACGCCGGGATAGGAGCGCGAGGGCGCCCACACGCCGCCCAGATCGCCGCTGCGCTCGAAGGCGCGGACCTCGTGTCCGCGTTCCCTGAAAACCTTGGCCGCGGCCAGGCCGCTGACGCCGCCGCCGATGACGGCGACCTTCTTCTTCTTCACCATATGCGAATCCCCCCGGCTGGCTGATCGGCGCGGCGGCGGCCTTCGCCGCTGCGCCGCGCGGGTCATTTCTTCAGGTCGAGCGGGTCGAAGGCCATGTCCTCGGGGCGCAGGAACTGCACCTCGCGCATGGCGCTTTCGCGCACCACCTGTTCGGGGTCGCCGAGATTGTGCAGGTTGTCGAACAGCTCGCGCAGGCGGCGCGCCGGGCTGACCCAGAACATGGCGCGGGCGTCCTTTTCGGTCAGGTTGTAGTAGCCATGGGGGATGCCCATGGGCATGCGCACCAGATCGCCGACATTGGCGACGTGGTGTTCGCCGTCGAGGTAAAGGTCAAAGCGCCCTTCGGTGACGTAGATGAATTCGTCCTGCGTCGGGTGGACATGGGGCGGCACGAAGGTGCCCGGCGGATCGAGGGTTTCAAAGCAGAAGCAGCTCTCGCCCTCGGATTTCAGCCAATAGGTGTGGCCGAGGATCGACCATTCCACGTTTCTGAGGCCGGTGTTGGCCTGAATGACGCCCGGATCGGTCTGCACCTGCGCCATGTTCGCGTCAGCCATGCGTGTTCTCCCTTGATTGACGGGCCTTGTTGCGCCCAGTTTGCTATTGCAACTATCCTGCGCGGCGGCGGCGGGCGCTGTCTATCCGCATTGCGAACCCGCTGGCCGCCAGACGAACGCGCGGCGCCGAAAAATCGGATTTGGCGCATTGAACGGGATGAAAGGGGCCGGAGCGAGCGATGTATCTGTCCGCCCACAGCGTGGTCAGCACCGAGGCGCCCGACGAGGCGGAGGCGGAGATCGCGCGGATCTTCTGCCCGCACCGTCTGGAGGCGCGCGGCGAGGGGTTCTTCGCGCGGCACAATTCCTGCGCCGTCGCCGGGCGCGCCGCCAACGCCCCGCCGACGGGCTGCGCCTCGATCAACTACGTGCGCTATGGCGGCGAGGTGGACATCGACCCGGGCGAGCTGGCGGGGTTCTTCCTGCTGCAATTGCCGGTGAGCGGCGGGGCCACGGTGCGCTGCGGGGCCAGCCTGGCGCAGACCGCGCCCGGCGCGGCGGCGAGCCTGGTGTCCCCGACCCTGCCGACGCGGATGACCTGGCGCGACAGCTGCGGCCAGCTGATCCTGCTGTTGCCGCGCGATCTGGTGGAGCGCCGGGGGCGGGCGCTGTTCGGCGGCGACGGGCTGGTGGAATTCGACGCGCGCCTGGATCTGCGCGGGCCGGTGGGGGCCATGCTGCACGCGCAGCTGCATCTGCTGGCGGCGCTGGCGGGGCGCGGGCGGGCGGGCGTCGAAAAGGGCGGGCGCGGCGACATCCTGGCGGCGGAAACCGTTGATGCGGTGATCGGCGCGCTGCTCGCGGGGCAGGGCTCCAACCTCACGCGCGCGGCGGCCCGGGCGCCGGCGACGCGCGCCGCCGGCGGCGCGGCCTTCGCGCGCGCCCGCGAATTCATCGCCGCCAATCTCGACCGCCGCATCGAGGCCGAGGAAATCGCCGCCGCCGCCGGGACCGGGCTGCGCGCCCTGCAAAAGACCGCGCGCCGGGTCGGCGGGGTTTCGCTCACCGGGCTGGTGCGCGACATGCGATTCGCCCGACTGCGCGCGCTTCTGGACGCGGCCCCGGACGACGCGCGGGTCAGCGACCTGATGCTTGCCGCCGGGCTCGATCATTTCGGCCGCGCGGCCGAGGGCTTCCGGCGCCGCTACGGCGCCGCGCCGTCGGGGTATCTGGCTGAACGGCGGACCCGAAAGCGGCGCTGAGCGGCGGCGCGCAAACCGCGGCGCCCGGGCGAATGACGCCCGTGAGTCCAGGGCGGCGCCGAGGCGGATGCGGCGCGGCCGCGCCGTATCGTCGCGTTGCGACCATTCGGCCATTGGTCGGCGTCTGCAACTATTCTATGTTCGCGATCAGCACTTGACCAAAATCAACGCGCGGCGCCGCCCGACAGGGCATGAAGGATCAGCCAGCCCGCCGGATTTCCGCGATCCGGTCCCGCCAGTCGGAGGACCAGAATGGACTATCAATCATTCTTCCAGCAGCAGCTCGACGCCCTGCGCGACGAAGGCAATTACCGGGTCTTCGCCAATCTGGAACGCCATGTGGGCGATTTTCCGAAAGCCACGCGGCGCACGGACGGGCGCAGCCATGACGTGACGGTGTGGTGCTCCAACGACTATCTGGGCATGGGCCAGAACGCCGAGGTGCGTCAGGCCATGAAGGACGCCATCG
The DNA here is from genome assembly GCF_056449545.1 of Oceanicella sp. Classification (NCBI taxonomy): domain Bacteria; kingdom Pseudomonadati; phylum Pseudomonadota; class Alphaproteobacteria; order Rhodobacterales; family Paracoccaceae; genus Oceanicella; species Oceanicella sp. Next base: position 7,944 of record NZ_JBWOMN010000016.1, read on the forward strand.
ACGCCTGCGGCGCCGGGGCCGGGGGCACGCGCAACATTTCCGGCACCAACGTGCATCACGTGGAGCTGGAAAAGGAACTCGCCGACCTGCACGGCAAGGATGCGGCGCTGCTGTTCACCTCGGGCTACGTGTCAAACTGGGCGGCGCTGGGCACGCTGGCCTCAAAAATCCCCGGCTGCACGGTGCTCTCGGACGGGCTGAACCACGCCTCGATGATCGAGGGCATTCGCCATTCCCGCGCCGCCAAGCAGATCTGGAAGCATAACGACGTCGCGGATCTGGACCGGCGGCTGGCCGATCTCGACCCTGCCGCGCCCAAGCTGGTGGCGTTTGAATCGGTCTATTCCATGGATGGCGACATCGCCCCCATCGCCGAGATCCTCGACGTGGCCGAAAGGCACGGCGCCATGACCTATATCGACGAGGTGCACGCGGTCGGCCTCTACGGTCCGCGCGGCGGCGGCGTCGCGGAGCGCGAAGGCCTGATGGACCGGATCACGGTGATCGAGGGCACGCTGGGCAAGGCGTTCGGGGTGATGGGCGGCTACATCGCCGCCTCCGAAGCGCTGTGCGATTTCGTGCGCAGCTTTTCCAGCGGTTTCATCTTCACCACCTCGCTGCCGCCGGCGGTGGCGGCGGGGGCCTGCGCCTCGGTGCGGCACCTGAAGACCAGCCGGGCGGAGCGCGACGCGCAGAAGCGGGCGGTGGCCAGGCTGCGGGCCCGGCTCGACCGGCTCGGCATCCCGCATCTGGACAATCCGAGCCACATCGTGCCGGTGATGGTCAACGATCCGGTGAAGTGCAAGATGCTCTCCGACATCCTGCTCGATGATTTCGGGATCTATGTGCAGCCGATCAACTATCCCACCGTGCCCAAGGGCGCGGAACGCCTGCGCTTCACGCCCTCGCCCATGCATAGCGACGCGGATATCGATCATCTGGCCGAGGCGCTGCACGCGCTCTGGTCGCAATGCGCGCTGTCGCGCGCCGTCGCCTAGGCGCGCGGCCTTCGCGGGCGGTCTCGCGACACGGGCCTTGCGACACGGGCCTTGCGACACGGACGGGGGCCTGACGGCGGGCCAATGGCGGATCGGGATCCGCCCTACACGGGATTGCGGGCGTTTTCGCGCAATGGGGCGTGCGGCGCGCGATGGCGGCGCGGCGCGGGGCGTTCAGGTCAGGCCCGGTTCGTCGAGCAGGGTGCGGCCCTGCCGGTCCTCGACCTCGATCACCCAGAGATCAGGATCGAAGCCGCGCTGTCTGGCGATCGACGCGTCGACCCGGGGTTCCGGGCCGCTGGCCAGTTCCGACCAGATGCGCTCGCCTTCGGGGCCGTAGCTGCGGGCGAAGGCGCGGGCCGCGCCGTCCAGCGTGTTGAGCTTTATGATGATCGCCCCGGCGGTGGCATCGCCGCGGGCGGTGACGAAGGCCGGGATGTCGCTGAGCCGCAGCCTTGCGAGATAGGCCCGCACCCAGAAATCCGCCGTCAGCCGGGGCGTCATGTCAGTCGCCCCCTGAATTGCCGTCCGAATAGTTCAGCCCCATCTGCGAATAGCGTTCGGGTTCGTCCATCCATTTCGGCCGGGCGCGCACCTGCAGGAAAAGATGCGCCTTGCGCCCGAGGAATTTCGACAGCTCCTCGCGGGCCAGGGCGCCGATTTCCTTGATGGTCTCGCCCTTCTTGCCCAGCACGATGCCCTTGTGGCCGTCGCGCATGACGTAGATGATCTGTTCGACGCGCACCGAGCCGTCCTTGCGTTCCTCCCAGTTCTCGGTTTCCACGGTCATCTGGTAGGGCAGTTCCTGATGCAGCCGCAGGGTCAGCTTTTCGCGGGTGATCTCGGCGGCCAGCAGGCGCAGGGGCAAATCGGCGATCTGGTCCTCGGGGTAGAGCCACGGGCCTTCGGGGACCTGCTGCGCCAGCCATGCGCGCAGGTCGTCGACGCCATGGCCCTTTTCGGCCGAGATCATGAAGCTGGCGGCGAAATCATGATCGGCGTTCAGTTCGGCGGACAGCGCCAGCAGGCGGTCGCGCTTCACCCGGTCGATCTTGTTGATGGCCAGCGCGATGGTCTGCTTGCGGTCGTCGCGCTCGGACAGGCCCTTGAGGATCGCCTTCACGCCCTCGGTGACGCCGCGCTGGGCCTCCACCAGCAGCACCACGACATCGGCGTCGGCGGCGCCGGTCCAGGCGGCGGCGACCATGGCGCGATCCAGCCGGCGGCGCGGGCGGAACAGGCCGGGGGTGTCCACGAACACCAGCTGCGCGGCGCCCTCGATGGCGATGCCGCGGATGCGCGCCCGGGTGGTCTGCACCTTGTGGGTGACGATCGACACCTTGGCGCCGACCATGCGGTTGAGCAGGGTGGATTTTCCGGCGTTGGGTTCGCCGATCAACGCCACGAAGCCGGCGCGGGTCGGGGCCGGGGATGCGACGCCGCCGGTTTCGACATTGGCTGCGGGGTCTGGCCCGGGGCCGGATCTGGGGCTGGATCTGGGGCTGGATCTGGGGCTGGTCTTGGGCGTTTCAGTCATGGCTTTTCTCCAGCCGCGCCAGCAGTTCGGCGGCGGCGGCCTGTTGGGCGGCGCGTTTGGAGGGCGCGGCGGCGGTGGCGCTTTCGCCGGTCTCCATGTTCGCGGTGATGGTGAAGATCGGGGCGTGGTCGGGGCCGCTGCGCCCCACGGTGTCATAGACGGGCGTCGCCTGTCCGCGCGCCTGCGCCCATTCCTGCAGCGCGGTCTTGGCGTCCACGGGCGCAGCGCCGGCATCGGCCAGCCGGTCGCCCCACAGCGCCAGGATGGCGCGGCGCGCGTCCTCGACGCCGTTGTCGAGATAGATGGCGGCGATCAGCGCCTCCATGGCGTCGCCGAGGATCGCGGTCTTGCGCCGCCCGCCGGTGGTGGATTCGGATTTGCCCAGGCGGATGAGATCGCCCAGCCCGGCTTCGACCGCGCATTCGGCGCAGGTTTCCTTGCGCACCAGGGCGTTGAAGCGGGGGGCGAGCTTGCCTTCGGGTTCGTCGGGATGGCGGGCCAGCAGCAGGTCGGCGATCACCAGCCCCAGCACCCGGTCGCCGAGGAATTCCAGCCGCTGATTGTCGGGCCGGGCGCGCGAGGAGGCGGAGGAATGGGTCAGCGCCTCGTCAAGCCGGGTCGAGGGCGCGACCGTCACCCCCAGCCGCGCGGAGAGCGCGGCGGCGTGGCGGGCGAGCGCGGGTCTGGCCATGACCGGACGATCACTCGATGGTCATGAAGAAGCGGTCGGCGCGCCAGTTCCAGACCTCCCAGAACGCGCCGCCAAAGCTCAGCGCGATCAGGTCGGCGCGGCCCACGAGGTTTTCGAAGGGCACCATGCCGACGCCCTGCCGGCTGTCGTTGGAATTGTCGCGATTGTCGCCCATGAAGAAATAGTTCCCGGCGGGGATGCTGAATTCGCGAGTGTTGTCGGCGCCGAAGCTGTTGTTGTCATTGGCGTTCAGCACCAGATGTTCGACGCCGTTGGGCAGGGTCTCGATGAAGCGTTCCTTCACGCACAGCACCTTGCCGTCCTTGTGGGGGAAGGATTTGCACTGGAGGTTGGATCCGGGGGTGACCTCCTCGACGAACTGGCCGTCGGGACGCTGGGGGGCGAGGACGCCGTTGATGTAGAGCAGCCCGCGTTTCATCTGGATGCGGTCGCCAGGCAGGCCGATCAGGCGTTTCACGTAATCCTGGCCGCTGCGCGGATGCTTGAACACGATGACGTCGCCGCGTTCGGGCTGTCTGGCCATGATCCGTCCGCTGAACGGGGCGAAGGACCAGGGGAAGGAATGTTTCGAATAGCCGTAGGAGTATTTTGAAACGAACAGGAAATCGCCGATCAGCAGCGTTGATTTCATCGAGCCAGACGGAATCCAGAACGGCTGGAACAGGAAGGTGCGGAACACGCCGGCGATCAGCAGGGCGTAGATGACGGTTTTGACAAGCTCGCCAAGGCCTTCCTTTTCATTCTTGCGCGCCATGGAGTCTTGCCTGTCTGCTTGCCGGTTTCGCCCGGGGGAGGGATTTGGGGGTCGATTCGGGTTTTCGCCGCTGCCCGGGAGCAAGTCAAGCCGGGGGCCGCGCGCGCCGGCGGGCGGGCGCGGGCTGCGCGTTTCGCGCATCACCGGGCGCGCGGCTGCGTTCGGTTTCGCGCGGGTTGACCTGTCGCCGGGCCGGGCGGGGCGGGAAATGCGGGTCCGGGTCGGGCAATGCGAAGCCGGGCCGGGCCGGGCGGGTCCGGGCCGGGCGCGGGTCAGCGGGTCAGCGGGGCAGGGCCTCGATCACCACGAAGGCCTGCGCATAGGGGGCGTCGTCGGTGATGGTGACATGGATCACCGCCCGGTGGCCGGGCGGGGTCATCCCGTCCAGCCGCGCGGCGGCGCCGCCGGTCAGCGCCATGGTCGGTTGCCCCGAGGGCAGGTTGACCACCCCCATCTCGCGCCAGGCCACCCCCATGCGCAAGCCGGTGCCCAGCGCCTTCGAGCAGGCCTCCTTGGCGGCCCAGCGCTTGGCGTAGGAGGCGGCGCGCGCGCGCCGCCTTTCGGATTTCGCCTGCTCGACCTCGGTGAACACCCTTTGCACGAAGCGCGCGCCGAACCGCTCCAGCGTGCGCTCGATGCGGCGGATGTCGGCGAGGTCGGAGCCGATGCCGAGGATCATGTCGCGCCGGTTCTGCGATGGGCGGGCATGTCGGAAATGACAATCTCCTGATTGTGTTCGTCCCACGCCCAATAGATGCGCAGGCAGTGATCAGGATTTCGGGTGTTGCTGCCGTTCTTGATATGCTGCTTGATATCCAGCCTCTTGTTTCCGTTGAGCGCCTGGTAGCTATCCTTGCCGCAAGGTGCGTTTTTGAAGCCTGACTCAATCGGGCAATCCCGTAGTTCCAGATCATTCTTGCCCATCAGACTGTCTCGCGCCGGACCGGCGAGCCATTTGATGCATCTAGCAGCAAGCTGCATATCTTTGAGCTTTGGCGTTCTTACGCCTCTTCGGGCGGCGGGGAGTAGCGCAATTCGCGTCGCGAAATTTCGATCAATCCAGTCAAGAAAGGCGTCGCCCCAACTTTCTGGCAGCGATTCGGTCAAGGCGCTTTCCAATCCCCTGGCCGCCAGGGCGTTTTCAAGCTGTTCGACGCGCGCGCGTGCGAAGCGCAGTCTTGCTTCGGCATCGGCGGCTGTCTTGACAGCGGCGTCTTTCTCCGAATCCGACATGTAGTACAATGACTTCACTTCTTCGAAGTTTTTTTTCAGTTGTTCATTTTCCTCGAGAACCGCAGCGAGCCGTTTTTCACTCCTGTCCCCGGACTTTTCGAGACGCTTCGAAACAGCCGCCAGCGCCGCCTGCCTGACCTGCGCAAAGGAAACCACGTCGCGCCCCAGGGCGCGGCGGCGAAGGCTTTCCGCGGCTGCGGCGCGGCGAAGGAACGTGATGCAGGCTTCTCTTGCGGGCGCGTCGCGCAATCTGTCGCCGAGAAACAGGCGGTGCTGGAACGGATCCGCGCCCTCGTCGAAATCCGGCATGTAGATGCGCACCCCGCCATGGAACACGGAAAGGCGCGCGCCGAAACGTTCCGTCAGCGCCCAGGCATGTTCGGCGGGAAGCACGAACAGGTGGGCAAGGCCGATGGTCGCCTTGCCCAGCGCGTTCGTATCGAGGGAGGGTTCGGGGAAACCCTTCTCCGCGTCTCTGGACAGGATGATGACCGGTCTGCGGCGTTCGGGATCGGCCAGCAGGTCGCACAGATCCTCTGCCCCCTCCCGGGTGCCGACATCGCTGACGGCCGCGACCGCCCGCCCGCGCTGCTGCAGGCCGGTTTTTCGGACGATCTGGCGTACAAGCCCGGGAACGGCCGGGGTCGCCCTGATTTCCTGCTCGGTGGAGTTGACCAGCAGGCGGAGCGAGAACCACGGCGCCTCGTCCAGCCTGCCGCCGAGCACGATTTCGGTTCCCCACACGCGGCGCGCCACATTCTTGTCCGGGTCGTCCGCTCGCAGCGCCCAGAGGCGGGCGGCGTCGTCCTCCCAGGTCGTGACCAGACAATTGCGTCCGGCTTTCGTGAATTCGAACGCCTCGCCGGCCCAGGCGCTCTCGGGCAGCGCGCCTGCCCGCTTGGCCACCCATTTGAGAATTTCGCGCCGCGCCTTCTCTAGATCCTCGTCGCGCTTCAGTCTTGCCAGAACGCACAGGACCTCCCGTTCGCGCGGCGGGCGTTCGCCGTCAAGCCTTTGCGCCAGCGACGATAGCGCATCATGCATGGCCGTCACGCCGCGCCCTCGCCAAATGCCTCGGCGCGGGCGTTGTCCATCAGGCCGCGCATGCGGCGGATGGCGCTGTCGAGCCCCGAAAAGATCGCCTCGCCCACCAGGAAATGCCCGATGTTCAGCTCCATCACCTCGGGGAACCCGGCCACCGGGGCCACGGTGTCATAGGTGAGCCCGTGCCCGGCATGCACCTCCAGCCCCAGCGAATGGGCGTAGGCGGACATGTCGCGCAGGCGGGCGAGTTCGTCGTCGCGGGCTTGCGTGCGGCCCTCGGCATGGGCGTCGCAATAGGCGCCGGTGTGCAGCTCGATCACCGGCGCGCCGATGCGCGCCGCGGCCTCGATCTGGCGGCGCTCGGCGGCGATGAAGATCGACACGCGGCAGCCGGCGTCGCGCAGGGGGGCGATGAAATGCGCCAGCCGGTTTTCCTCGCGCCCCACCTCCAGCCCGCCCTCGGTGGTGCGTTCTTCACGTTTTTCCGGAACGATGCAGACCGCGTGCGGCTTGTGGCGCAGGGCGATGGCCTGCATTTCGTCGGTGGCGGCCATCTCGAAATTCAGCGGCACGCTCAGCGCCGCCATCAGCGCGTCGATGTCGGGGTCGGTGATGTGGCGGCGATCTTCGCGCAGATGCGCGGTGATCCCGTCGGCGCCGGCGGCCTCGGCCATGCGCGCGGCGCGCAGGGGGCTCGGGGTGTCGCCGCCGCGGGCGTTGCGGATGGTGGCCACGTGGTCGATGTTGATGCCAAGGCGCAGGCGGCCGAGGGGTTTGGCGAGATCGGTCATCGGGGGCTCCCTCTGTCGGCGGCGCGCGGGCGTGCGGCGCGCCGCAATCATCCCGGCATTGGGACGTCGCTTGGCCGGCGTGTCCAGCGAAATGCGCGGTCTGAAACGCGAAAGGGACCCGCCTGAACGGCGAGTCCCGATGATTGTCGCGATCGCGCCGACATGCGCGCCGGGCGCTTTCGCGCCGTGGGCCTCAGCGCTTCCTGCGCTTTGCCGCCACGCCGAGCGCGCCGAGCGCGAAGGCGAACAGCGGCAGCGCCGCGGGCAGCGGCACGGGGGCCGGTCCGGGTCCGCCCTGCGGGCCGAGGATCACCTGGTAGGTGTCGGTGAAGCTGTCGATTCCGAACAGATCCGACGCCTGAATGTCTGGCGCCACGTAGGACACCATCAGGCTCGTGGCGGTGAACGAGGTCGACAGGATCGGCGCCGGGTCGCCGGGCGAGCCGAACACGGCGTTGCCGGTCGAGATCGGGGCGAAGCCGGTGATCACGTTGGCGTCGTCGAACAGGATGTTGCTCATCCAGACGTCGATGATCTGGTAGTCGTTCGGCCCGGTGCCGGTGAGCGACAGGATATTGGTCAGCGGATTGAAATCCACCTGCAGCGAGTCCGCCCAACCGCTGGGATTGGAGATTTCGTCCGACTCGTCCAGTTCGAAGCCCGCATTGGGCACGGTCTGGGCCGTGCGCTCGAGCACGCGCTCGACGCCGGCGAAAAATGCCGGAAGGTTGAGTTCAGAGCGGAAGTCCGCCTGAATGATCGTTGCATTGGCGGCGCTGGCCAGCAGGGTTGCGGCAGCGGTCGCGAAAATCAGGCGCATTGACAATTCCCCCATATGTGATTCACCATTCGTTAATATATCAAGGCGGCGCAGGAATCCACTGGAGATCTGGTCACGCGCAAGCCGATCATGCTTAACGGGGCGCGCCCGGACGGTTTGCGCCGGGTTTCGGGCCCTTGCCCTCGCGCGGCCTGCGCGGCCTGCTTGCCCTCGTGCAGCGCGCGCGGCTAGTGTCGGTCCCGCATCGCACGGGAGAGGCTCCATGAAAATCGCCAGCTTCAACATCAACGGCGTGAAGGCGCGGCTGCCCGCCCTGCTTGACTGGCTGACCGAGGCGAAACCCGACGTGGCCCTGTTGCAGGAGATCAAGTCGATCGACGCCAATTTCCCGCGCGAGCCGATCGAGGATCTGGGCTACAATGTCGAGACCCACGGCCAGAAGGGGTTCAACGGCGTCGCCATCCTGTCGCGCTTTCCCATCGAGGACGTGGCCCGCGGCCTGCCCGGCGATCCGGACGACGAACAGGCGCGCTGGATCGAGGCCACCATCAGCGGCGACGCGGCGGCGGTGCGGGTCTGCGGGCTCTACCTGCCCAACGGCAACCCGGCGCCGGGGCCGAAATACGACTACAAGCTGGCCTGGATGGCGCGCCTGCGCGCACGGGCGCAGGATTTGCTGGCCTCCGAAGAGATCGCGCTCATGGCCGGGGACTGGAACGTCATCCCGCAGCCTGAGGACGCCGCCCGCCCGGAGGTCTGGACCGATGACGCGCTGTTCCTGCCCGAGACCCGCGCAGCCTGGCGGCGGATCGTCAATCTGGGCTTCACCGAGGCGTTCCGCGACCGCCACCCGGAACCCGGGCGCTACACGTTCTGGGATTATCAGGCGGGCGCCTGGAAGCGCAATCACGGCATCCGCATCGATCATGTCCTGCTGACCCCGCAGGCCGCCGACCGGCTCAACGCCTGCGAGATCGACGAGCATGTGCGCGGGCTGCCCAAGCCCTCGGACCATGTGCCGATCTGGGTCGATCTGGATCTGTGAGCGCCTGAGCGCGGCCGCGGCGGCGATCCCCCGCGGGATGTGCGGCTTGCGCGCCTTGCGGCGCTCTCGACTAGCGCATACCTAGGCCGCAGGCAGACCCCCGGAGGCGCTATGACCATCACCCCCGACGATATCCTCAAGGCGCTCTCGCGCGTGATAGACCCGGCCAGCGGCAAGGATCTCGTCGCCGCCGATCTGGTCCGCGCGCCCCATGCCGAGGATGGCCACGCGCGTTTCATCCTGGAGGTCGCGCCCGATCGCGCCCCCCACATGGATCCGGTGCTGAAGGCCGCCGAGGCGGCGGTGGCGGCGCTGCCGGGGGTGACGAAGGTTTCGGGCATCCTCACCGCCCACGGCCCGGCCCCCGCCGCCGCGCCGAAAGGCCCGCCGCCAAGCCTGAAGATCGGCGGCCACCCCAAGCCGCAGGCCTCCAAGCGCATCCCCGGCGTCAAGCGCATCATCGCCGTCGCCTCGGGCAAGGGCGGGGTCGGGAAATCGACGCTGTCGGCCAACCTGGCGGTGGCGCTGGCGCGGCGCGGCAAGCGGGTGGGGCTGCTCGACGCCGACATCCACGGGCCGAGCCAGCCGCGCATGATGGGGCTGGTCGAACGCCCCAAATCCCCTGACGGCAAGACCATCCAGCCGCTGGTCGCCCATGGCGTCACCTTCATGTCCATCGGGCTGATGCTGCCCGAGGACGAAGCGGTGATCTGGCGCGGCCCCATGCTGATGGGCGCCTTGCAGCAGATGCTGGGGCAGGTGGCCTGGGGCGAGCTTGACGTTCTGATCGTCGATCTGCCGCCGGGCACCGGCGACGTGCAGCTGTCGCTGTGCCAGAAATTCGAGGTGACCGGCGCCGTGGTCATCTCCACCCCGCAGGACGTGGCGCTGCTGGACGCGCGCAAGGCGCTGGCGATGTTTCGCAAGCTCGACGTGCCGGTGCTGGGGCTGGTGGAGAACATGAGCGCCTATATCTGCCCCGAATGCGGCCACGAGGCGCATATCTTCGGCCATGGCGGCGCCAGGGCCGAGGCGCAGAAACTCGGGATCCCGTTCCTTGGCGAGATCCCGCTGCATCTGGACATCCGCCTGTCCGGCGACGAGGGCGCGCCGATCGCCGCCAGCCAGCCCGACGGACCGCTTGCCGCGTCCTTCGGGCATCTCGCCGACCGGCTGATCGACGGCGGCATCGTCTAGCGCGGAGGGGTCATGGCCACGCTCACGGGATTTCTGATCGGCGCCGGGCTGGCGCTGGCGTTCTGGATCATCACCCTGACCAGGCTCGACCGGCTCAATCAGGGGATGCTCGGCACGCTGGGGCTGATCGCGCTGGTGGGTCTGAGTCTGGCGCTCGACGGCTGGATCCTGGTGGCGATCGCCGCCTTTGTCGTGGTGACGGTGGCGCTGCTGCTTGTCCAGACAATGCTGCCGCTGCGGCGGGACTGAACGCCGCATCGCGCGTCAGGCGTCCCGCTCCAGCATCTTGACCACCCGCATGAAGCGCGCGAAGGCGATGTTCACGGAAAACGCGAACCCCTTCCAGCCGCCCAGCGCATGCCCGCGCAGAAAATAGCTCTTGAAGAACACCAGCGGGAATTCCACCGCCAGCCTGACCAGCAGCCGCCAGCGCGCGCGGGGCTTCGCGGCCTGCGCCTGATAGGTCGAATAGGCGTTTTCCTTTTCCGTGAGCGCGTGCCAGTTCAGGAACGGGTAATGCCAGATCGGCGCGCGCAGCTGGCGCGGCGGGGTCAGGGTCTCCACCCGGTCGAACAGCGGATGGTCCCGATAGCGCCCCGCGGCGGCGTGATAGAAACGCACCACGTTGTAATCGGCCGCGAAGGGGCGCGGGCGCGCGTCGCCGGGATAGACGTTGAGGATGCGGATCCGGTAGGCCGCCGGGCGTCCGCGGGCTGCGGCGCGGATCTCGTCGGCGAGGGCGGGCGTCACCACCTCGTCGGCGTCGACATTGAGCCGCCAGTCATGGGCGCAATTGTCCTCGGCGAAGCGTTTTTGCGCGCCGTAGCCGGTCCAGTCGCGGTGAAACACCTCGGCGCCATGGGCGCGGGCGATCGCCACGCTGTCATCGGTCGAACCGCCGTCGACCACCACCACCTGCGCCGCCAGACCGTCAAGCGCCCGCAGGGCGCGGGGCAGCCGCGCGGCCTCGTTCTTCACGATCAGGAAAGCCGAGATCGGCGCCGAATCGCCTTCGCCGTCATCAGCGCCGCTTTTGGTCACCTGCCGCCCCTGTTCGCTTGCCGCCCCTGTTCGCCCGTCGCGCGGGCCGCCGTCAAGTCCGCCGTCAAGTCCGCCGTCAGGGCCGCCCGGATCCGCGACCCTAACGCCCGGCGCGGCGCAAGCAAATGCGTTGCTCTGGCGCCGCGCCCGCGCATCGGCGTCGTGCTGCGCCGCAACAAATCGCTTTCAGCCATTGTTTTTTAACGCTCCGCGCGTCAAAAGGCCCGAACCCATACCGGACAGGCGCGGCGGGTTTTCGCCGATCCTGTCGATTTCGCCCGGATTCCGTAGCCGAAAGCTTGACATGACACTCCAGAACACCGCCCCGATTCCCGAACTCTACGTCTCCTATGACAGCGCGGCCAAGCTGAAGATCGAGGCGGCCGAACTGCCGTCCTGGGATCTGACGGCGCGCCAGGTCTGCGATCTGGAGCTGCTGATGAACGGCGGCTTCAACCCGCTCAAGGGGTTCATGTCAGAGGCGGATTACGATGGCGTGGTCGAGAGCATGCGCCTCGCCGACGGCGCGCTGTGGCCGATGCCCATCACCCTCGACGTGACCGAGGACTTCGCCGCCGAGGTGGGCCCCGGACAGGACATCGCCCTGCGCGATCAGGAAGGCGTGATTCTGGCGATCATGTCGATTTCCGACAAGTGGACCCCGAACAAGGCCAACGAGGCCGCCAGGGTTTTCGGCGCCGACGACGTGGCGCATCCGGCGGTGAATTACCTGCACAACGCCGCCGGGCCGGTCTATCTGGGCGGGCCGATCACCGGCATCCAGCAGCCGATCCACTACGATTACCGCTCGCGCCGGGACACGCCCAACGAATTGCGCACCTTCTTTCGCAAGATGGGCTGGCGCAAGATCGTCGCCTTCCAGACCCGCAACCCGCTGCACCGCGCGCATCAGGAACTCACCTTCCGCGCCGCGCGCGAAGCCCAGGCCAACCTGCTGATCCACCCGATCGTCGGCCTGACCAAGCCCGGCGACATCGACCATTTCACCCGCGTGCGCTGCTACGAGGCGGTGCTGGATCAGTATCCGCAATCCACCACCCACCTGTCGCTGCTCAATCTCGCCATGCGCATGGCCGGCCCGCGCGAGGCGGTGTGGCACGGGCTGATCCGCAAGAATCACGGCTGCACCCATTTCATCGTCGGGCGCGATCACGCCGGCCCCGGCAAGAATTCCGCCGGCGAGGATTTCTACGGCCCCTACGACGCCCAGGATCTGTTCCGCGCCAACGAGGACGAGATCGGCCTGAAAATGGTTGATTTCAAGCACATGGTCTATGTGCAGGAGAAGGCGCAATACGAACCCGCCGACGAGGTCGAACCCGGGCAGACCGTGCTCAACATCTCGGGCACCGAATTGCGACGCCGCTTGTCCGAAGGGCTCGACATCCCCGAATGGTTCTCGTTCCCCGCCGTGGTCGAGGAACTGCGCCGCACCAAGCCGCCGCGCGCCGAGCAGGGGTTCACGGTGTTTTTCACCGGGCTGTCCGGCTCGGGCAAATCCACCATCGCCAACGCGCTGATGGTCAAGCTGATGGAGATGGGCGGGCGCCCGGTGACGCTGCTCGACGGCGACGTGGTGCGCAAGCATCTGAGCTCGGAGCTCGGATTCTCCAAGGCGCATCGCGACATCAACATCCGCCGAATCGGCTATGTCGCCTCCGAGATCACCAAGAACGGCGGCATCGCGGTCTGCGCCCCGATCGCGCCCTACACCTCCACGCGGCGCGCGGTGCGCGAGATGATCGAGCAATACGGCGCCTTCCTCGAAGTCCATGTCTCGACCTCGCTCGAGGAATGCGAGCGGCGCGACCGCAAGGGACTCTACAAGCTGGCGCGCGAGGGCAAGATCAAGGAATTCACCGGCATTTCCGATCCCTACGAGGCCCCGGATTCGCCCGAACTCAGCCTCGACACCGAGGGCGTCGACGTGGACAGCTGCGCCCATCAGGTGATTCTGAAGCTGGAGGCCATGGGCCTGATCAACTGATTCGGACCGCCGGAGCGTTCCCGCTTCGCCCCAAGTCGCCCAAGGGCCCGTCGCCACCTGCGCGACGGGCCTTTTTTACGTTGCCATTACGCCCGTTTAGGCGCGGATCGGCCAGTATTTCCGGGTTTCGCGGTTGGGTATTCAGACTTTGAAAACCGATCGCGGCGCATGATCTTCGCCAAGCTGGTCTGGCTTCGGCATGGAGCCATGATCGAACTGGAGGTAACAAGGCCGTGACGACCCAAACCGCCCGCCCCGAGCCGGATTTCGAACAGACCGCAGCTCTTGCCGACGCCGCGCTGAAGGAAGCGCGGCGACGGGGGATTCCTCCTGAACCTCACGCCTTCGAAGTGCTCTACGGCTACGTGTCCGGCGTCGACGAAGAACTCAGCCGTTCGGTGGAGGAGGTGTTCCGCTCCGATCAGGCCACCAGTCTCAGCGCCATCGACCGCATCTATGAAGAACACCTGGCCATGGGATCGGCGCCCAACCAGTTTCTGCGCATCGGCGAACAGCTCGGCAACGAGCTTGGCGAAATCACCGAGCTGCTCGGCCATCGCGAAACCAGCGACGCCCAGTATCTCGGCTCGCTGACCAAGGCGCGGGACGGGATCTCCATGTTCTCGCGGCCCGGCGCGGTGAAGCAGGCGGTGCGCGAACTGATCGATCTCAGCAACGAACAGGTGGAGCGCACCGCGAAATTCGGCGCGGAGCTGAAAGCCGCGCGCAGCCAGGTCGAGGACCTCACCAAGGAACTCAAGGTCCTGCGCGAAAGCGCCTATCTCGATCACCTCACCGGGGTGCCCAACCGGCGCCGGCTCGACGTGGTGCTCGAAACCGAAATCGCCACCGCGGCGACGCGCGGGCCGCTGTGCTTCGCCATGGCGGACATCGATTTCTTCAAGTCGGTCAATGATCGCTTCGGCCATTCCGTCGGTGATTCGGTGCTGCAGCAATTCGCCAAGATCATGCGCCAGAATCTGAAGGGCAAGGACACGCCGGCGCGCTATGGCGGCGAGGAATTCGCCATCGTGCTGCCCTCCACCAAGCTGCTGGGCGCGCGCCACGTGACCGAGAAGATCCGCCAGGCGCTGGCCTCCAAGGCCTTCGTGGTGTCCGGGTCCAAGCAGCCCATCGGCGCCATCACCGCCTCGTTCGGCGTGACCCAGTTCCGACCCGGCGAATCGGCCGCCGACATGATCTCGCGCGCCGACGCCCTGCTCTACAAGGCCAAGGAATCCGGTCGCAACCGGGTGATCAGCGAGGAATGAGCACCCGCCCGCGCCGCTGACCCGGCGGCCTATTGCCCGTGTTGGGCGATGATGGCCAGAAACGTCGCGCCGAAACGTTCCGCCTTTTGCGGGCTCATGCCCGGCGCCTGGGCCAGCGCGGCCAGCGATTGCGGCTTGCTGGCGGCCAGCTTCGCCAATGTCGATGTGGCGCAGGCCAGATGCTTGCCGCCGCCGTCGATCCCGTAGGCCAGCTCGATCTGCGCCTCGCGCAGCGCCTCGAACAGCGCGCCGCCGCCATTGGCCGCGACGCGGATGCGCGACGGATGCTCGCTGGGCGAGGGCGCGCCGGTCAGAGCCTCCAGAAACGCCGCGCCGTACCGATCCAGTTTCCTGGCCCCGACGCCGTGGCACCCGGCCATGGCGTCCAGCGTCTGCGGCTTGGTCGTGGCCATGTCGATCAGGGTGCGGTCGGCGAACACCACATAGGCGGGCACGCCCTGGGCCTCCGCCAGTCGCCGCCGCACGGATTTCAGCGCCGCGAACAACGGTTCGTCCGCCTCGTCGAGCAGGGCTGCCGGGGTGGCGCGCGCGCTGCGGGTTTTCTGGCTGCGCAGCGCGTCCTTGCGCAGCTCCAGCCGGGTCTCGCCGCGCAGCACCGGGCGGGCCTCGTCGCTCAGCACCCAGGCGCCGTGGCGTTCATTGTCCACCCGCGCCAGCCCCAGCGCGTAAAGCTGGCGCAGGATCCCGCGCCATTGCGGTTTTGAAAATTCCTTGCCCAGCCCGAACACCTTCAGCCGGTCGTGGCCGAGGCGGTCGATGCGCTCGTTGCGCTCGCCCATCAGCACCGCGATGACATGCTCGGCGCCGAACCGCTCGCCGGTGCGGTAGATCGCCGACAGCGCCTTTTGCGCCGCCTCGGTGCCGTCGAACAGCTCCGGCGGCGTGCGGCAGAGGTCGCAATTGCCGCAGGGCTCGGCGCGGTGCTCGTCGAAATAGGCCAGCAGGGTCTGGCGGCGGCAGCGCGGCGCCTCGGCCAGCGCCAGCAGCGCGTTCAGCCGCTGGTGGTCGGCGCGCTTGCGTTCGTCCGGCGCCGGGCTTTCGTCAATCTGCATGCGGCGCAGCTTGATGTCCTCGACGCCGTAGAGCGTCAGCGTGTCCGCCGGCGCCCCGTCGCGCCCGGCGCGGCCGATCTCCTGATAGTAGCTTTCAACCGACTTGGGCAGGTCGGCATGGGCGACATAGCGGATGTCGGGCTTGTCCACGCCCATGCCGAAGGCGATCGTGGCGCAGATCACCAGCCCGTCCTCGCGCTGGAACCGGTCCTGATGCAGCGCCCGAACCTCGCCGCCAAGCCCGGCGTGATAGGGCAGGGCGGCGATGCCCTCGTCGTTGAGCGCCTTGGCCAGCACCTCGGTCTTGTTGCGCGACCCCGCGTAGATGATCCCCGACCGCCCGGCCCGGGGGCGCACGAAATCCAGCAGCTGCTTGCGCGGCGAGGCCTTGGCCTGGAACGCCAGAAACAGGTTGGGCCGGTCAAAGCCGCCCAGAAACACCCGCGGCGGCGCGCCGAACAGCTTGCCGGCGATCTCGGCGCGGGTTTCCTCATCCGCCGTGGCGGTGAAACCGGCGGTCTGGACATTGCCCAGCGCCGCGCGCAGGTCGCCGATGCGCAGGTAATCGGGGCGAAAGTCATGGCCCCACTGGCTGACGCAATGGGCCTCGTCCACGGCGAGAAACCGCACCCCGACCCGGCGCAGCAGCCCCATCGACGACCCAAGGCGTTCGGGCGCCAGATACAGCAGCTTCAACGCGCCGCGGTCGAGCGCCTCGAACACCGCCTCGGTTTCCTCGGGCGTGTTGGCCGAGGTCAGCGCCCCGGCCTCGACCCCCGCCGCGCGCAGGGCCGCGACCTGATCGCGCATCAGCGCGATCAGCGGCGAGATGACCACGGTCAGCCCCTCGCGCCGGATCGCCGGCAACTGGTAGCACAGCGACTTGCCGCTGCCGGTGGGCATGATCGCCAGCACGTCGCGACCGTCGAGGATCGCGGCGACGATCTCCTCCTGCCCGGGGCGGAATTCGTCAAAACCGAATACGGATTTCAGGTGCGCGCGAGTTTCCTGCATGGCGCAGTTGTGCCGGATTCGCCGCCTCGTCGCCAGAGCGGATTCGCAGGATCGCGCCGCCGGTGAAACCCAGCGTAGGGCGGATCCCGATCCGCCATTGGCCAAGGCTGCGCTACATCGAGAAACTGGTGCCGCAGCCGCAGCTCGACGTGGCGTTGGGGTTGTCGATGGCGAATCGCGCGCCGATCAGCTCCTGGGTGAAATCGATGGTCGCGCCGGCGAGGAACGGCAGCGACACCGGGTCCACCAGCACGGTCTGCCCGTCTTTTTCCAGCCGCAGGTCGTCCGCGTCGGCGCTTTCCGCCAGTTCGATCTCGTATTGGAACCCGGAACAGCCGCCGCCCTCGACCGCGACGCGCAGCATCACCGGATGGCCGCTGTCGGCGGCGATCTCGGCAAGGCGGGCGAAGGCGCGGTCGGTCACGCTCGGCGGCAGATTGAGGTCCATGGCTCGTCTCCAGATCCGGTGCGCGCGACGATGCGCGTTACGCCCGCGTCGCATTTCCAGTATAGGCTCGAATCCCGTGCAGGGTCAGGCCATTATGTAGTGAGCGCCCGACCAGCGGCAAGCCATGCCGCGCGTCGCATCGTCAGGAGGCCGCGCCATGACCCCAACCCGACCCGCGCCCTGGGCCTGCGATCCGGCGCAATCGCGCGGCCGCCTGCATGGCGAACCGGGCAGCGCGCATCGCTCGGGCTTTCAGCGCGACCGCGACCGGATCATCCATTCCTCGGCGTTTCGCCGGCTCAAGCACAAGACCCAGGTTTTCGTCGAGCACGAGGGCGATTACTACCGCACCCGCCTCACCCATTCCATCGAGGTGGCGCAGGTGGCGCGCACCATATCGCGCACCCTGGGGCTCAACGAGGATCTGGCCGAGGCGGTGGCGCTGGCCCATGATCTGGGCCACACGCCGTTCGGCCATACCGGCGAGGACGCGCTGCACGACTGCATGGCGGCTTACGGCGGCTTCGACCACAACGCCCAGGCGCTGAAGATCGTCACCGAGATCGAGGCCCACTACGCCGAATTCGACGGGCTGAACCTGACATGGGAAACGCTGGAGGGCATCGCCAAGCATAACGGCCCGCTGCTCGACGGCCCCGATGACGACCCGGGGCGGCTGCATTTCGCGCTTGCCGAATACAACGCCCGCCACGATCTGGAACTGCACAGCCATGCCTCGGCCGAGGCCCAGGTCGCGGCGCTGTCCGATGACATCGCCTACAACAACCATGATCTTGACGACGGGCTGCGCGCCGGGCTGTTCACGCTGGACGAGGCCCGCGCCCTGCCGCTGATCGGGGCCTGCGTCGCCGAGGTCGAGGCGCGCTATTCGCAGCTCGACCCCTTGCGCCTGCAGCATGAGGCGCTGCGCCGGGTGTTCGGATTGATGGTCGAGGACGTGCTGCGCGAAAGCGCCGCCCGGCTGCGCGGCGCCGGGGCGGCAAGCGCCGCCGACATCCGGCTGATGGGCCGCCCGGCGATCCTGTTTTCGCCTGCCATGTGGGCGGATCTGAAGGATATCCGCGCCTTTCTGTTCACGCGCATGTATCGCCACTGGAGAGTGCGCCGCATGCGCCGCAAGGCGGGCGCGGTGGTGCGCGACCTGTTCGCGATCTTCATGGAAAGCCCCGGCGTGCTGCCCGATGACTGGCGCGAGGCGGCGTCGCACGCGCGCTCGGACCGGCTGCGCGCGCGCGTCGTCGCCGATTACATCGCCGGGATGACCGATCGCTTCGCCTTGCAGGAGCACCGGGCGCTGACCGACCCGCAGGCGCGGGTCTAGGCGCGTCCGGCCAGCAGCGCGTCGAGCGTCGCGGCGCAGATGTCGAGCATGGCGTCGATCTGCGCCTCGGTCGATATGAACGGCGGCGCCAGCATGGCGTGGTCGCCCAGCACGCCGTCGGCGCAGCCCGCCGCCGGATAGCAGATCAGCCCCGCCGCCTGCGTCGCCGCCTTGAAGCGCATGGCGAGGTTGGTTTTTTTCGGGAACGGGCGCTTTTCGGCGCGGTCCTCGACGAATTCCACCGCGCGAAACAGCCCGCGGCCGCGAATGTCGCCCACATGCGGGTGATCGGCGAAGCGGGTTTTCAGGCCGGCCTCCAGATAATCGCCCAGACGGCGCACGCGCGGCATAAGATCCTCCTCCTCGAAGGCCTGCAGCACGGCGAGCGCCCCGGCGCAGGCCACCGCGTGGGACATGTAGGTGTGGCCGTTGGCCAGCGCGCCGGACCCGGCGCGGATCGGGGCCACCACATGTTCGGCGGCCATCAGCGCCGCGATCGGCTGGTAGCCGGCGCCCAGCCCCTTGGCGATGATGATCAGGTCGGGGCAGACGCGTTCCTGCGCCATGGCGAACAGCGAGCCGGTGCGCCCCATGCCGCACATCACCTCGTCGGCGATCAGCAGCACCCCGTGGCGGTCGCAGATTTCGCGGATGCGGCGGAAATATCCCGGCGCCGGGGGCACGCAGCCCAGCGTCGCGCCCGACACGGTCTCGGCGACGAAGGCGGCGACGTTTTCCGGCCCCAGCCGCTGGATTTCGGTTTCCAGCGCGTCGGCCGACCGCCGTCCGAAATCGGCGTCGGTCTCGCCTGGGCGTTGCAGGCGGTAGGGGTGGCAGGCGGGTATGCGGCCCACCTCCATCAGCATCGGCGCGTAGGGCGCGCGCCGCGCCATGTGCCCGCCGACCGCCAGCGCGCCCAGCGTGTTGCCGTGATAGGCCATGTCGCGGGCGATGAATTTCGTTCGCGCGGGCTCGCCTTTTTCGACGAAATGCTGGCGGGTGAGTTTCAGCGCCGCTTCCATGGCCTCGGATCCCGAGCCGAGATAATAGGCCAGCCCGGCGCCGAACCCTTCGGGCGCGCGCTCGATCAGGCGCTGCGCGAGCTCCTCGGCCGGGTCGTTGGTGAAGAACGAGGTATGGGCGAAGGACAGGCGGCCGACCTGTTCGCGGATCGCCTCGATCACCTTCGGGTGCGAATGCCCGAGGCAGGCCACCGCCGCGCCGCCGGACCCGTCGAAATAGCGCTTGCCGGTCTTGTCGAAAATATAGGGCCCCTCGCCGCGCACGGCGACCGGCATGGGGGTTTTCAGGCTGCGATGCAGGATTGCGGACATGGCGCTTGCCTCGGCGGTTGTTTTGGAAGGTGCGTTGGGACTCCTTAACTTCGCAGGGACTTCAGTGGCAACCAAGATCCATCTCCCGGTCGCTTGACTTGCCAATAATCCCAACCGTTAAGGC
The DNA here is from genome assembly GCF_056449545.1 of Oceanicella sp. Lineage (NCBI taxonomy): Bacteria > Pseudomonadati > Pseudomonadota > Alphaproteobacteria > Rhodobacterales > Paracoccaceae > Oceanicella > Oceanicella sp. The sequence continues at coordinate 27,691 of NZ_JBWOMN010000016.1, forward strand.
TAGGGTGTTTCCCGTCTTTGGTTGTTCCCGCGCTGCCAGCCGCAGCCGACGGCGATCTGGAGCGCTTGCCCTCGACAACCCACTCGCCGTTGATGATGTTTCCGGAATGGACGCTGCCACGGTATTCCATTCGGACCTCTGTGCCATGTGGCAGTGAAACATTTTTTCCTGACCACGAGCACCCTTCGGGTGTTATTTCTTTCTTTGTATTGGGCGCGGTCGCCTTTGTTGCGGGTGGAGATAGCTTGAGAAGCCTTCGGAGTGCTTCATTCGGCGACTCGTCGAAGCTGACTCGCTCCAACTCTATCAGCTGATGGACCTCAAAGTCGATTTCGATAGGTCGCAAGTTTGCCACGGTGATCTCCTAGATTGGGCGTGTCAATCTCATATGGGGAGCTAAGGAGGGTAATAAAGGTATAAAAGTAGATTCCACCTTAAATTACTAGATACCCTGAAAATCGATTCAGCTGCCGCCGTCATCCTCGCGCGTCGCCTGCGCCATGTCGGCCTCGTCCCAGAACCCGATCAGGACGCCGGCCTGGAATTCGCGCCCGGCGCGGGCGGCGATGTCGGCGTCCGAGACCGTGACCCGGTTGTGGTGGCGCAGCGACCAGTCGGCGATCAGGGCCTCCATCCTGGCGCATTGCGCCGCGAAGGCCGGGTCGTCGCCAAGGTCGCGAAATTCCTGCGGGTCGCTTCGCAGGTCGTGGAGCATCGGGCGAAACCCTTGCGCGCGCACGTATTTCCAGCGCCCGTCGAACGCCATCACCAAGCGGCAATCGGCGATCGGGCGGTCGAGATCGCGCCGCGCCCGGCGCATGGAATAATCGTATTCGCTGAACACCGCGCACCGCCAGTCGGGGGGCGTTTCGCCGCGCAGCAGCGGCGCCAGCGAGCGGCCTTCGAGGATATGGGGCGGCGGGTCGCCGCCCATCGACTCGATGATGGTCGGGACCAGATCGATGGCCTCGACCAGCGCCGGGCTGACCGCGCCGCGCGCCGCGTCCGCCGCGGGCGAGGGATCGACGATGATCAGCGGGATGCGCACCGAGGGGTCGTGGAACAGTTCCTTTTCGCCCAGCCAGTGATCGCCCAGATAATCGCCGTGATCCGAGGTGAAGATGATCATGGTGTCCTCGCCGAGGCCGCGTTCGTCGAGAAACCGGCAGATCCGCCCCACCTGATCGTCGATCTGCGCGATCAGCCCCATATAGACCGGGATCACCCGTTCGCGCACGCCGGGGCGCGCGAAGACCTGCGAAAACCGGTGCCGGTGATAGGCGGCGAGCAGGGGGTGCGGGTTTTCGCGCTCGCTATCCGCGCGGATTGGCGGCTGCACGTCGTCGGGGCCATACAGGCCGTGCCAGGGCGCGGGCGCGATATAGGGCCAATGGGGTTTTATGAAACTCAGATGCAGGCACCAGGGCTGGTCCCCGGCCTGGGCGATGAATTCCATGGCGCGGCTGGCGGCGTAGGGGGTCTCGGATTGGGACTCCTCGATGCGGGCGGGCTTGTCGGCGTGTTCCATCAACCAGCCCGAGAGGATCTCGCCATCGTCGCCGGCCGCGGAATTGGCCCATTGCTCCCACGGGTTGGGGCCGTCGAAGCCGAGCGCGCGCAGATGGTCATTGTAATGCGAGGGCTGCTGCCCGCCATCGGGATGCACGCCGTCGAGCCGGTCCCAGATTTCGAACCCGCATTCGCCGATGCGCGCGCCGATGCCGGACCCGGGGTCGATGCCGAGCCGCCGCATCCCGGCCGCGTCGGCCTTCATATGCGTTTTCCCGCACAGCACGGCGCGGGCGCCGAGGGGGGCGAGGTGATCGCCCAGCGTCCATTCCCCGACCCGCAGCGGCGCCTGATTCCAGGTGGAGCCATGCGAGCGCACATAGCGCCCGGTGTAAAAGCTCATGCGGCTGGGCCCGCAGATCGGCGACTGGACATAGGCGCGCTCAAAGCGCGTCCCGCGCGCCGCCAGCGCGTCGATATTGGGGGTTTTCAGGGTCTTGTGCCCGGCGCAGCCCAGATAGTCGAAGCGCAGCTGGTCGCACATGATGAACAGGACGTTGCGCGCCATGGGGGCCTCCGGGCGGTTGGGCGCGGGCGGCGAAGGCGCGCAGGTCGCGCCGGGGCCGCCCGCGAATGGCTAGCCGGCGAAGGCCCGGAACTGCGAGGTCGCCACCGCCAGCCGGGCGATGCCGAGCGAGCCGCCGGCGCGCAGGTCCGTGACCAGCGCGTCGGCGCGGGCGACCTCCTCGGCATTGGCCTCGGCCCAGGCGGCGATCGCCTCGCCGCCCGAGGCGGTCTCGGTCATCGCCAGCGCCGCCGCCGCGATCTGCGATTGCTGGACGCGCAAATCGCCCACCAGGCGCGAACAGGCGACGCGCTCCCAGTGATCGGCGGGTTCGAGCTGGCGCGCGGCGGCGCGCAGCCAGTCGAGCCCGAGCCGGGCGCCGGCGGCGAAATAGGTGTCGGCCACCGCCGTCACGTCGCGGTCCTGGGCATGCGCCGCGTCGACGATGTCGAGCGCGCCGCCGAGGAATTCCAGCGCGCCGACGCGTTCGGCAAGCTCGCGCGGGGCGCCGCCCCGTTCGAACTCCGCCACCCGCTCGGCCAGACGGTCGCGCAGGAATTCCGAGATCATGCCGCTCAGCCCGCCGGCGATCTCGGCGACGCCGGGCTTGAAATGGCCGATCAGGTCGCCGGTCGGGCGCCCGGCGGCGCGCGGCAGGATGGCGCTGACCTGGCCCACGAGCATGTCGCTCACCGCCAGATGCATGGCGGTCTGCGCCGCGGCGTCCACCTTGTTGTCGAGCGCGTTGATCTCGTCGCGGATGGCGCCGAGTTCGAAGATCTCGCGCCCGGCGACGAAGGCCTTGACCACCTGATCGCTGCGCGCGCCGGTTTCCTCGCCCACGCGGTTGACCTGCGCCGGGCCGGTTTCGTTGATCACCGCGTTGGCCAGCACCGTGGAGATGATCTCGCGCCGCAGCCGGTGGCCCTTCAGCGCCGCCTCATGGGCCGCGCGCAGCGGTTCGGGCATGTAGCCGATGAGGTGGCGTTCCATATAGGGGTCGTCGGGCAGGGAGGACGCGATCAGATCGTCGAATATGCCGATCTTGGCGTAGGCGATCAGCACCGAGATCTCCGGTCGGGTGAGCCCAAGCCCGGCCGCGCCCAATTCCGCCAGCACGTCGTCGGCGGGCAGGGTTTCGACCTCGCGGTTGAGCTGGCCGTCATCCTCGAGCCGGCGCATGAAGCGCGCGTGGTCGTCGAGCAGCGCCGGCGCCCGCGCCTCGGTCAGCGAGATCGCCAGCGTCTGGGTGTAATTGGTGCGCAGCACCAGCGCGGCCACCTCGTCGGTCATCGCCGCCAACAGCTTGTTGCGCTGCTTTTCGGTCATGTCGCCGGCGGCGACCACGGCGCCGAGCGCGATCTTGATGTTGACCTCGTGATCCGAGCAGTCGACGCCGGCGGAATTGTCCACCGCGTCGGTGTTGATCTTCACCCCGCGCCGGCTGAGCGCGATGCGGGCGCGCTGGGTGACGCCGAGATTGGCGCCCTCGCCGATCACCCGCGCGCCGATCTCGTCGGCGTCGACGCGGATGGCGTCGTTGGCGCGGTCCCCGGCGTCGGCCTGGCTTTCCTCGCGCGCCTTCACATAGGTGCCGATGCCGCCGAACCACAGCAGATCCGCAGGCGCCTTCAGCAGCGCGCGCATCAGTTCGAACGGCGTGGCGCGGTCGGAGTCCAGCCCGGTCATCGCCTTGATCTGGGGCGTGAGGGCGATGGATTTGGCCGATCGCGAGAAGATGCCCCCGCCCTCGGAGATCAGGCTTTCGTCATAGTCGCGCCAGCTTGACCGGGGCAGGTCGAAGACCCGCTTGCGTTCGGCGAAGCTGGCGGCGAGGTCGGGCGCCGGGTCGATGAAGATGTCGCGATGGTCGAACGCCGCCACCAGCCCGATCTGGTCCGACAGCAGCATGCCGTTGCCGAACACGTCGCCGGACATGTCGCCGATGCCGACCACGCGGAAGGGTTCGGTCTGGGTGTCGTGGCCAAGTTCGCGGAAATGGCGCTTCACGGCTTCCCAGGCGCCGCGGGCGGTGATCGCCATGCCCTTGTGATCATAGCCGTTGGAGCCGCCCGAGGCGAAGGCGTCGTCGAGCCAGAAACCGTATTCGGCGGCGATGCCGTTGGCGATGTCCGAGAAGGTCGCGGTGCCCTTGTCCGCCGCGACCACCAGATAGGGGTCGTCGGAATCGCGCCGGATCACCGATTGCGGCGGGATCACCTTCATGCCGTCGAGATTGTCGGTGAGGTCGAGCAGCCCGCTGAGGAAGGTGCGGTAGCACCGGATCGCCTCGGTCTGGACCTCCTCGCGCGATCCGCCGGCGGGCAGGCGTTTGGGCAGAAAGCCGCCCTTGGAGCCCACGGGCACGATCACCGCGTTCTTCACCTGCTGGGCCTTGACCAGCCCGAGCACCTCGGTGCGGTAGTCTTCCTTGCGGTCCGACCAGCGCAGGCCGCCGCGCGCCACCGGGCCGCCGCGCAGATGCACGCCCTCGATCCAGGTGGAATAGACGAAGATCTCGCGCCAGGGGCGGGGCAGGGGCAAGTCGTCGAGCGCGCCGCTGTCGAACTTGAAGGACATGTAGTCCTTGGGGTTTCCGTCCGCGTCGGGCTGGAAGTAATTGGTGCGCAGGGTGGTGAGGATGGCGTTGCGGAACCGGCGCAGGATCTGGTCCACGTCAAGGCTCGGCACCGCTTCGAGCGCGGTTTCGATCGACTCCGAGATGCGCTGCGCCGCCGCCGCGCGCCCCTCGGCGTCCAGGCCGTTCGCCGGGTCGAACTGGGCGTTGAACAGCATCACCAGCGACTGCACGATTTCCGGATTGGCGGCGAGCGCGTCCTCCATGTAGTCGATGGAAAACGGGATCCGCGCCTGACGCAGGAACCGCGAATAGGCGCGCAGCAGCGCGGTTTCGCGCGCCCGCAGCCCGGCCAGCAGCACCAGCCGGTTCAGCGGATCGTCATCGACGACGCCGCGCCAGGCGGCGTCGAACAGGTCTTCGAGCTTGTCGCGCAGGTTGGCGAGCCCGACCTCGCCCCCCGCCGCGGACAGCATGTAGAAATCATGGATCCAGATCTCGTCGCTGTCCACGCCGCCGCGCTGGATCTGGAACGGCAGTTCCTCGAGGATGCGAAAGCCCATGTTCTCGAGCACCGGCAGGCAGTCGGACAGCGGCACCGAGGCGCCGTGGCGGTAGATCTTGAAGCGCGCCGCGTTGTCGGGGTCTTCGAGCCGCCGGTAGAAATGCAGCGCCAGGTTCTGGTCGTCGCCCAGCGGGTCCATTTTCTGGATGTCGGCGAGCGCCGCCGCCGCCGGCACCGTTTCGCGGTAATTGGCCGGGATGCCGTCGGCGAAGCGGGCGTGCAGGCGGTGGCCCTGGTGTTCGCCGCAATGCTCGATCAGCACGTCCAGCAACTGGTCGCCCCAGGACCGCACGGCGGCGACGATCCGCTGTTCGACCTCGTCCGGGTCGAAATCGCCGAAGCCGTCCGATTGCATGGCGACGACGAAATGCACCCGCGCCAGCGCCTCGACGCCGTATTGCGGCGACCAGGCGGCGACGCGCCCGTTCAGCGCCTCGGACAGGATGGCCCCCAGCTTGACCCGCAGTTCCGTGGAATAGCGGTCGCGGGGGATGTAGACGATGCAGGACATGAATCGCCCGAACCGGTCGCGGCGCATGAACAGGCGGGTGCGCGGGCGGGTGGCCAGCTGCAGCACGCCGATGGCGGTTTCGTAAAGCTGTTCCTCGGTGGACTGGAACAGTTCGTCGCGCGGGTAGGTTTCGAGCACGTTGGTGAGCGCCTTGCCGTCATGGCTCGCCGGCGAGAACCCGGCGCGCGCGATCACCCGCGCGATCTTTTCGCGCAGCAGCGGGATTTCGCGCGGCGTGCGGTTGTAGGCGGCGGATGTGAACAGGCCGATGAACACATGCGCGCCGATCATCCGCCCGCCGGCGTCGAAGGTTTTCAGCGCGATCACGTCGAAATGCACCGCGCGGTGCACGTTGGAGCGCCGGTTCGCCTTGATGATCAGCACCGGCGACGGGTCATCGACGAATTCCGACATCTCCGAGGACCAGTGGACGAACTGCCCGGCATGGTCGCGCATGATGGTGTAGTCGGGGTCGCGCATCAGCCCCAGCCCGGGGCCGTCGACGGGCCGGAATCCGCCATCCGCGGCATTGTGGAATTCGCGATGGCCCAGGAAGGTGAAATGGTTCGCGCCGAGCCAGTCGAGGAACTCGGTGGTCTCGGCGGTGGCCGCCTCCATGCCCCGGGGCGGCGATTTGCGCAGGGTCTCGGTGGCCGAGGCGAGCGTTTGGAGGATCGATTTCCAATCCTCCACCGCGGCGCGCACATCCACAAGCATCTGCGCGATGTCGTCCTGCACCGCCAGCAGCGCGCGGGCTTCGCCGATCTGGTCCACCTGCACCTGAATGATCGATTCGCGCGTCGATTCGGGGTCGTCCGCGTCGCTCAGCGCCAGCAGCGCGCCGGTCTCGTCGCGGCGCAGGTTCAGCACCGGGTGGATCAGCCCGTGGATGCCGATGCCCCGCTCGGTGAACTGCATGATCACCGAATCCACCAGGAACGGCATGTCGTCATTGCAGATTTCAAGGATGGTGTGGCTTGATTCCCAGCCATGTTCGGCCATGCGCGGATTGTAGAGCCGCAGCTTCGCTTCGCCGGGCTTGCGGGTCTGGCAGAATTTCCACAGCGCCAGGCTGGCGCCGTACAGTTCCTCGGCGGTGGCGGGCACCACCTCGCCCTGCGGGGTCTTGCCGTAGAGCGCGGTGAGCGCGTCCGAGAATCGCTGGAATTCCTCCCGCGGCAGCCGCTCCGCGCCGATGTCGCGGATTTCCTGAAGCTTGATCGAGAATTTCCCGGGCCCGCCGCTCGCCATGGTCTGCATCCTTCAATTTTGCTTGCCGGGATCGCCCCGGCCATATGGGGTTTTGGCGTTTGCGCGCCGCCGCCCCGGTCTTTCGCGCGTTCAACAGATGATTCGCGCGAGAATAGGCGCTGAAGTCTGACTTATTCGTGTCAGGCTGGCGGTCCGGTTAACCATAAGCAACAAAAAATCGCCGCTTGCCGCCCAGGTCAGTGAATTCTCGTTGAAAAGGGCGGACTTCCCGGAAAACCGGCCATATTTCCGGGAAAATCGCGCCATTCGCCGCCGCGCCGGGTCAGCGCGCGGCGGCAAGGCCGGCGTCGAGAGCGTCGAGGATCTCGCGCGTGTCGTCGCCGCTCAGCACCAGCGGCGGCGACAGGATGATGTTGGGGCCGGAGACGCGCACCATCACCCCCGCCGCGTAGGTGGCCTCGAACACCCGGGCGATGCGCGCCTTGTCGAGCGGGGTTTTCGCGTCGCGATCCGCGACCAGTTCCAGCGCCGCCATCAGCCCGTGGCCGCCGCGCAGGTCGCCGACGATCTCGTGCTTCGCCTTCAGCGCGGCCAGTCCGGCGAACAGCTCCGCGCCGCGCGCCGCGGCGTTGTCGTTGACCTTCAGGCGGCGGGTTTCGGCGAGGCAGGCGAGCGCCGCCGCCGCCCCCGCAGGGTGCCCCGAATAGGTGTAGCCATGGCCGATGGACCCGAGCGCCGAGCGGTCGTTCTCGAACACCTCGGCGATGGCTTCGGACAGCATCGCCGCGCCGAACGGAAAGTAGCCGTTGGTGATCGCCTTGGCGGTGACCATGATGTCGGGCCGCACGCCCCAGAGCCGCGACCCGGTCCACCCGCCGGTGCGCCCGAAGGCGGTGATGACCTCGTCGGCGATCAGCAGGATGCCGTGGCGTTCGCAGATCTCGCGCACCATGGGCATGAAGCTTTCATGGGGCGCAATGACGCCGCCGGCCCCCAATATGGGCTCCATGATGAAAGCGGCGATCGTGCGCGCGCCCTGAAAGGCGATCTCGTCCTCCAGCGCCGCGGCGCAAAGCCGGGCCAGCCGCGCCGGGTCGGATTCATTGAACGGGTTGCGATAGGCGCAGGGCGCGGGGATGTGAAAGCAGCCCGGCAGCAGGGGTTCGTAGGCGGTGCGGAAATTGGCGTTGCCGTTGACCGAGGCCCCGCCCATATGGGTGCCGTGATAGCCTTTCTTCAGGCTGAGAAACTTTACCCGCCCCGGTTCGCCGCGCAGCTTGTGATACTGGCGCGACAGGCGCAGGGCGGTCTCGACCCCGTCCGAGCCGCCGGAGGTGAAGAACGCCCGCGTCAGTCCGTCTGGGGCGAAGAATTCCTTCAGCTCCCACGACAATTCGATGATGGCGTCGTTGGTCGTGCCGCGAAAGATCGAATAATACGGCAATTGGTCGAGCTGGCGGGCGATGGCCGCTTTCACCGGCTCGCAGGAATAGCCCAGATTGACGTTCCACAGCCCGCCGACCGCGTCCAGCGTTTCATGCCCGTCGAGATCGGTGATCCGCACGCCGCGCCCGCCGGTGATGATCTTTGGCGGATTGGCGAGACTGTCGGCGGGGTGCGCCATTGGATGCCACAGGTGGCGCGCGTTGTTCTCGCGCAGAAAATTCGAATCCTTCATCGGGTCAGTCTCCCTGATCGAGGCCGAGCAGCGCCAACGCGCGCGCGAAGCCTTCCCTTGGTCTGGTCACGTCGAGATGCACCGGGATCATGCCCGCCGCCGCCGCGCCCTTGATGTTGCGCGGCTGGTCGTCAACGAACACGCAGGCGCCGGGGGGCAGGCCGAGCTGCGCGCAGCAGGCGGCGTAGGCGCGCGGGTCGGGCTTGAGGATGCCGGTATGGGTGGCGTCCACGATCACGTCGAAATCCTGCAGAAACGGCAGGCGTGCGCGAAAATCGGCGCCATAGAACAGGTCGAGCTCGTTGGAGAGCGCCGCCAGCTTCGCGCCGCCCGCCTTTGCGCGGGCGATCGCGTCCAGCGCCTCGGGCCGGATCGCCGCCGCCGGGTCGGCGCCGCGCGCGGCGCGCACGAAATCCGCCATTTCGCGCCAGTCGGCGCCCACCTGCGCCGCCACCTCGCGGGTGCGGTTGCGCCAGTAGTCGCGTTCGCTGATGGCGCCGGCCTGCATGGCGCGCCAGTCGGCGTCGGTCTCGGGCGCGAAGGGGCCGCGCCAGGTCAGGGCGCCCGGCGCCAGGCCCAGCGCGCGTTCGCTGGCGGCGTGGGTCTCGAACAGCGTGCGCGTCACCACGCCGCCGAAATCCAGCGCCAGCGCCTTGCCGCTTGCCGGTCGCTTCCCTGCACTCATGCGCCCCCCAAGATTTGTCGCCGCGTTCCCGTCTTTGTGCTTGATCCAAAGGCGCCTGCGCTGCAACGGTTTTTCGCGACCCCGCCCGCGTCAGGAAAGCCCGCGCCATGCCAGACCAATCCGAAATCGACCTGTTGCGCGCACGCGACGTCCCGGCGCAAGGCCTGTTCATCGACGGCGCCTGGACGCCGCCCGCCTCGGGCGAGACGCTCGACGTGGTCTCGCCCATCGACGGGCGCGCCTTCACGACAATCGCCGCGGCGGGCGCGCCGGACGTGGCGCGCGCGACCGCCGCCGCCCGCGCCGCCTTCGCGGACGGGCGCTGGTCGCGCATGGCCCCCGCCGCGCGCAAGACGGTCCTGCACCGGCTGGCGGATCTGATCGAACGCGAGGCGCTGGCGCTCGCGGTGCGCGGCGTGCGCGACAACGGCACCGAAATCGCCATGGCGCTGAAGGCGGAAAGCGGCTCGGCCGCCGGGACCTTCCGCTATTACGCCGAGGCGATCGACAAGACCTATGGCGAGATCGCGCCGACCCCCCAAACGGTGCTCGGCCTGATCCATCGCGAACCGGTCGGCGTGGTCGGGGCCATCGTGCCGTGGAATTTCCCGCTGATGATCGGCGCGTGGAAACTGGCGCCGGCGCTGGCGGCGGGCAATTCGGTGGTGCTGAAACCGGCCGAGACCGCCTCCCTGGCGCTGCTGCGCCTCGCCGAACTGGCGGCCGAGGCGGGACTGCCCGACGGGGTGCTGAACGTTGTCACCGGAACCGGCGCGGTCGCCGGCGCGGCGCTGGCGCTGTCCATGGAGGTGGATGCGCTGGCCTTCACCGGATCGGGCGCGGTGGGGCGGTCCCTGCTGGAAAGCGCCGCGCGCTCCAACCTCAAGCGGGTGTATCTGGAACTTGGCGGCAAGTCGCCCAATGTGGTGTTTGCGGATGCGCCGGACCTTGCGAAGGCGGCGAAAACCGCCTGCATGGGCATGTTTCGCAATTCCGGGCAGGTCTGCGTCGCGGGCTCGCGGCTGCTGGCGCAGCGCGAGATCCACGATGATTTCATCGCCGCCCTGACGCGCGAGGCCGATTCGCTCAGGGTCGGCGACCCGCTGGACCTGACGACCCAGGTGGGCGCGATCAACTCGTTGCCCCAGTTGCAGAAAAACCTCGCCCATGTGGCGCGCGCCGAACGCGACGGCGCGACCCGCGTCACCGGCGGCGCGCGCGTTCTTGAACAATCCGGCGGCTATTACATGCAGCCGACCATCTTCACGGATGTGCGCCCCGATCAGGCGCTGGCGCGCGAGGAGGTGTTCGGCCCGGTGCTCGCGGTCATGGCGTTCGATGACGAGGCCGAGGCGGTCGCGCTGGCCAATTCCACCGATTACGGGCTCGCCGCCGGGGTCTGGACCGCCGACCTGTCGCGCGCCCATCGCATGGTGCGCGCGCTGCGCGCCGGGGTGGTGCATGTGAACGCCTATGGCGGCGCCGACATGACCGTGCCGCTCGGCGGCGTGGGGCAGTCGGGCAACGGGCATGACAAATCCCTGCATGCGCTCGACAAATACCGAAACCTGAAAACCGCGTGGATCCAGCTATGAGCGACCCGGAAATCCTGATCATCGGCGCCTACGACACCAAGAATGACGAACTGGCCTATCTGGCCGAACGCATTCACGCCGGCGGGGGGCGGGTGCGGCGCATGGATGTGGGCGTGCTTGGCGATCCCGCGTCGCCGGTCGAGCATTCAAAGCGCGAGGTCGCCGAGGCGGGCGGGTCCTCGATCGAGGCCGCCATCGCCAGCGGCGACGAAAACGCCGCCATGCAGATCATGGCCAAGGGCGCGGCGGCGCTGGCCGCGCGCCTGCACGCCGAGGGGAAATTCCGCGGCATGATCGCGCTCGGCGGCACCATGGGCACCGATCTGGCGCTGGACGCGGCCCGCGCCCTGCCGCTGGGAGTTCCGAAATACGTGGTGTCGACGGTGGCGTTCTCGCCGCTGATTCCGGCGGAGCGCCTCGCGGCGGACATCCAGATGATTCTCTGGGCGGGAGGACTCTACGGGCTGAATTCGATCTGCAGATCCTCGCTGTCCCAGGCGGCGGGGGCGGTGCTGGGCGCGGCGCGGGCGGTGGAAACGCCAAACCGGGCGCGCCCGCTGATCGGCATGACCTCGCTGGGCAAATCGGCGCTCACCTACATGGTCCCGCTGAAACCGGCGCTCGAAGACCGCGGTTACGAGGTCGCGATCTTTCACGCCACCGGCATGGGCGGGCGGGCGTTCGAAAACCTTGCCGAAGCGGGCGCATTCGCCTGCGTGTTCGATTTCTGCACGCAGGAGCTTGGCAACCACATCCACGGCTCGGACATCTCCGCCGGGGCGTCCCGCCTGACCGGGGCCGGGCTGGCCGGCATTCCGCAGATCGTGGCCCCGGGCTGCTATGATCTCGTGGACATCGTGGGCTGGCGGCCGATCCCCGACAGGTGGCGCGATCACCCCAGCCACGCCCATAACCGGCTGCTGACCTCGATCGTGCTGAACGAGGCCGAGCGCCGCGACGTCGCCCGCGCCCATGCAAGCCGGCTGGCCGCCGCCCGCGCGCCGGTGGCGCTGCTGCTGCCCGCGGGCGGCCTTGGCGAATGGGACCGCCCCGGCGCCGATCTGCACGATAGCGCGGGCCTTGCCGCCTTCGTCGCCGAGATGCGCGAAACCGCCCCCGCCAATGTCGATCTGCAAACCCTCGATTGCCACATCAACGACGCGGCTTTCGCCGCGGCGGCGCTGAAACAGTTCGACGCCTGGCGCGATGCCGGGATCGTGCCCCCGGGCGCCGCCGCGCCCCCGGCCTGACCCGGGCGCCGCCTGCGCGACGCTGGCCATGCGCGCGCCCATCCTGCATGCTCGGACCGACGCGCCGCCCCGAATCGAAACGCCAGATCGAAACGCCAGATCGAAACGCCAGATCGAAACGCCAGATCGAAACGCCAGAACGGGAGCCGACCAATGTCCCGGACCCTCGTCGCCCGCACTGAAAAAGCCCTCGCCGGGATCGAGGCCGAGGGCCTGACCAAACGCGAAATGGCGATCACCTCGCCGCAATCCCCCCATGTGCGCACCGATGCCGGGCCGCTGCTGAATTTCTGCGCCAACAATTATCTCGGCCTTGCGGATGACAAGCGGCTGGAGGCGGCGGCGAAAGCGGCGATCGACAGCCACGGGCTGGGCATGGCCTCGGTGCGCTTCATCTGCGGCACGCAGGATCTGCACAAGGCGCTGGAAGCGCGGCTGGCGGCGTTTCTGGGGACCGGGGACGCGATCCTGTTCGCCTCGTGCTTTGACGCCAATGCCGGGATATTCGAGGCGCTGCTGGGGGCGGAGGACGCGATCCTGTCGGATGCGCTCAACCACGCCTCGATCATTGACGGGGTGCGGCTGTGCAAGGCGCGCCGCCTGCGCTACGCCAACAACGACATGGCGGCGCTGGAGGCGCAGCTGATCGCCGCCGCCGACGCCGAAATCCGGCTGATCGTCACCGACGGGGTTTTTTCCATGGACGGCATCCTCGCCGATCTGCCGGCGATCTGCGCGCTGGCCGAAAAGCACGACGCGGCGGTGATGGTCGATGACAGCCACGCGGTGGGATTCATGGGCGCAACCGGCGCCGGCACGCCCGAGCACTGGGGCGTGCGGGACCGCGTGGCGCTGCTTTCGGGCACCTTCGGCAAGGCGCTGGGCGGCGCGGCGGGGGGCTACATCGCCGGGCCCGGCCCGCTGGTCGAGATGCTGCGCCAGCGCGCGCGGCCCTACCTGTTTTCCAACGCGCTGCCCCCGGCGATCGTCGCGGCGACGCTGGCGGCGCTGGACCTGCTGGCCGAGGACCCCTCGCCCCGCGACCGGCTGCGCGCCAACGCCGGGTATTTCCGCGCCCGGATGGGCGCGCTCGGGTTTGACCTGACCCCCGGCGCGCACCCGATCATCCCGGTGATGCTCGGCGATGCGCGGCTGGCGCAGGATTTCGCCGCCGGGATGCGGGCGCGCGGGGTGTTCGTCACGGCGTTCTCCTTCCCGGTGGTGCCGCGCGGGCAGGCGCGCATCCGCACCCAGATCTCGGCGGCCCATTCGCGCGACGACCTCGACGCGGCCATCGCCGCTTTCGCCGAAACGGGCCGCGAACTGGGGGTGATCGCATGAAGGCGCTGGTCAAGCAGCCGGGCGGCCCCGGCCTGACGCTGATGCAGCAGCCCCAACCCGAACCCGGCCCCGGCGAGGTGCTGGTGCGCATCCGCAAGGCGGCGATCTGCGGCACCGACATGCATATCTGGAAATGGGATTCCTGGGCGCAGGCCACGGTGCCGGCGCCGATGATCGTGGGCCATGAATACGCCGGGGTCATCGCGGCCTTCGGGCCCGGAATCGGCGAAGAGTCCCACGGCCTGCATGTCGGCCAGCGGGTCTCGGGCGAGGGCCACATCCCCTGCGGGCGCTGCCGCAACTGCCACCGGGGCCGCGCCCATATCTGCGCCAACACAAAGGGCGTCGGCATCCATCGCCCCGGGGCCTTCGCCGAATTCCTGACGCTGCCGGCCGACAACATAAGGCCCTTGCCGGATTTCGTGTCCGACGACATCGCCGCGATCCTCGATCCGCTGGGCAACGCGGTGCACACGGCGCTGGATTTCGACGTCGCCGGCGAGGACGTGCTGATCACCGGGGCCGGTCCCATAGGCTGCATGGCCGCCGCCGTCTGCCGCCATGTGGGCGCGCGGCGCATCGTGGTCAGCGACCTCAATGACGCACGCCTGGCGCTGGCCGCGCGCATGGGCGCCGACCGGGGCCTTCGCGCCGATCGCGAGGATCTGGCCGCGGCGGCGCGGGATCTCGGCCTGCAGGAAGGCTTCGACGTGGGGCTGGAGATGTCGGGCGCCCCGCGCGCGCTCGATGCGATGATCGGGGCGATGATCACCGGCGGCAAGATCGCGCTGCTGGGGCTGTTCGCGGGCGTGCCGGAGGTCGATCTCAACCGCGCCGTATTCAAGGGGCTGAGCTTTGACTGCATCTACGGGCGGCGCATGTACGAAACATGGCACAAGATGTATGCGCTGCTGGAAACCGGGCTTGACGTGTCCCCGGTGATCTCGCACCGGCTGCCTTTCGAAAGCTACGCCGAGGGGTTCGCCGCGATCGCCGAGGGCCGCGCCAACAAGGTCATCCTCGATCTCGAGGCCTGACGCGGCTCAACCGGCGCGCCAGGCGTTGGATTTTCTCAGCACCCGCCGCGAAGCCAGCGCATGGATGATCCGCGCCGCCGCGTTGGTGTAAAAGATCATCATGCCCATGGCGGCGGCGGGGGCGATGTCGCCGGCGTCATCCATGTTCAGCACCGCCACCGAGGCCAGCGCCGTGTCGGTGGAATACAGGAACACCACCGCCGACACCGTGGTCATGGCGTTGACGAACAGGTAGATCGAGATATTGAGGATCGCCGGCATGCAGACCGGCACCGTCACCATGCGAAACAGCTTGTGAAACGGTTGTTTCAGCGAAGCCGAGACGGATTCGAATTCCGTGTCCATCTGCTTGAGCGCCGTCACCGCGGTCAGATGCGACACGGTGTAGAAATGCGTCACCGTGGACACCACGAGGATGATCATCGTCCCGTAGATGAAATTCAGCGGATTGGCGGGGTTGTTGAAGAAGAAGATATAGGCCAGCCCCAGCACCATGCCGGGGATCGCCATGGGCAGCATGGCCAGCATCTGGAACGCCGCGCGGCCTTTCTCGAACCCCTTGGTCTTTTCCACCATGTAGGCGCCCAGGAACACCATCACCGTGCCGATCAGCGCCGTCAGCAGCGCCAGCTGGATCGAATTGCCATAGGCCGCCCAGCCGCCGCCGTCCATCAGATCGAAATCGTAGTTTCTCAGCGACAGGCTCAGATCGTAGGGCCAGAATTTTATCAATGCCGCGAACTGGCAGACCGCGAGGATGCCCGCCAGAAACACCGTCACCAGCATCGAATAGCCCAGGAACAGCCGGTCATAGAACCGGTCTGGCTTGGGTTCGAACACCACCGAGCGCGCCGACAGCAGCGCCACCTGCTTCTTCTGCACCTGCCGGTCGATGGCGAAGGCCAGGATCGCCGGGGCCAGCAGCACCACCGACACCACCGCGCCCATCTCGAAATTCTGCTGGCCGATCACCTGCTTGTAGATGTCCACCGCCAGCATGTTGTACTGGCCGCCGATCACCTTGGGCAGGCCGAAATCGGTGATCACCAGGTTGAACACCACGAAGGAGGCCGAAAACAGCCCGTAGCGCGCGCCGGGGATGGTCACGGTCCAGAATGTCTTCCAGCGGCTCGCCTTCAGCGACACCGAGGCCTCGTAAAGCCGCGCGTCGGAGATCGACAGCGCCGTGGAGATGATGATCATCGCGTGCGGAAAGGTGAAGAACACCGAGCCGATGACGATGCCGATGGGGCCGTAGATGGACTCGCCCATCAGGAAGGCCTTCAGCATCCCCTGATTGCCGAACAGATAGACCAGCGCGATCCCCGGCAGCAGCGAGGGCACCAGGATCGGGGCCATCGCCACCATGCGGAACACGCCCTTGAAGCGCATGCAGCTTCGCGCCAGCGCATAGGCGAACCAGAACGCCAGCGACACGGTGACCACCGTGGAGATCGCCGCGATCAGCAGCGAATTCTGGATCGAGCGGAACAGCGCCGGGGTGGAGAAATAGGTGACGAAATTCGACAGGCCCACGTCGCGCACGGGCCGGATGACCACGCGGCGGAAGGTGTTGGAATCGAATTCCTCCCACTTGTCGCCGACGCGCCGCTCCGACCCCACCAGATAGATCGAATCCGGGCTCAGCCCGCGCAGCTTGTATTTGACCGGGCTGCGGAAGCTGAATTCCGGGAACAGCGGCGTCAGGCTCAGCCGCCCGTCGGACCCGGCGGAAAGATCGCGCGCCGTGAACACCCCCTGCGCCGCGTTCAGCGCCGCCAGCGTGCGGGGCGAGGACCGGTAGACGCCGGATTCGTCGCTGACCTGAATCTCGAAATCCGCGAGGTCGAATTCATAGGTCGAGAACGCCTTGGACAGCATGGCGTAGAGCGGCAGCGCCAGCGCCACGATCAGATACAGCGCGATCACCAGCATGAAGCCGCGCTGCACCAGATCGTCGCGCCCCAGCTTGGGTTTGACCGCGGGGCCGGGGGTGGGGCCGGGGGTGGGGCCGGGGGTGGATCCCGGGGTGGATCCGGGGATCGCCTCGGCGGCGCTCATGCCTCGACATCCGGCTGGTTGAAGAAGTCCCGCGTGGACAGCGCGCCGGGCTCGGCGTCGTCGCCCGGGGCCTCGCCGGTCTCGGCGGGAAACGCCTTCAGCCGCCCCGCGGGCAGGCGCACGCGCAGCGACCCGCCGGTGTCGAGGTCCAGCCGGCGCACCGCGTTGATGGAGAAATCGGCGATCAGCGCAATGCCGCCCAGTTCGGGGCAGGCGAGGGTGGCGCGGAAGAACGATCCGAGGAACTCCATCTCCGCGACGCTGACCGGGGTGGCGTTCTCGGCCTCGGCGCCGTCGCCCTCCACGGGCGAGATGTCCTCGGGGCGGATGGTGGCGATCACCGCCCGGCCGCCGGAAAACCCGCTGCCGGGGCAGTCCAGCCGCGCGCCGCCGATGTCCAGCGCGCCGGGCGCGGGCGCCGTGGCGGGGATCTTGTTCATGGCGCCGATGAAATCCGCGACGAACAGCGTCGCCGGGTCGCGATAGATTTCCAGCGGCGTGCCCACCTGTTCGATCACCCCCTGATTCATCACCACGATGCGGTCGGCCATGGACAGGGCCTCTTCCTGGTCATGGGTGACCATCACTGTTGTGACGCCGAGCTTGCGCTGCAATTCCTTCACTTCGTGGCGCAGATGCACCCGCACCTTGGCGTCGAGCGCCGACAAGGGTTCGTCAAGCAGCAGCAGCCCCGGCGAGGTGGCGATGGCGCGCGCCAGCGCGATGCGCTGCTGCTGGCCGCCGGACAGCTGCGCGGGGTATTTGGACCCCTGTTCGGGCAGGCCCACCAGGTCCAGCAATTCGGCCACCCGCGCGGTGATCTCGGCCTTGGGGCGGCCGGCGTTTTCCAGCCCGTAGGCGATGTTGCGTTCGATGGTGAGGTTGGGAAACAGCGCGTAGGACTGGAACACGATGCCGAAATCGCGCTCCGCCGGGGGCAGGTTGGACACGTCCCGCCCGGCCTGTTCGATGCGCCCCGCCGATTGCAGGTCGAGCCCGGCGATGGCGCGCAGCAGCGTGGTCTTGCCGCAGCCCGAGGGGCCGAGGAAGCACAGGAATTCGCCCTCCAGCACCTCCAGCGAGATGTCCTTCAGCGCGGTGAATACGCCGAAATTCTTCCACAGGTTCGCAATGCGCAGATAGGTCTTCCGCGATCGCGCCGCGGGCGCGCCGCCCTGTCCCTGATCCCCGCCAGCATCCTGCATGAGCGCCGCTCTCCCCCCGGTCCCGCCGTCGGGGACCTTGTTCTTGTCGAATTTCCATGCTCGGGCAGGGGCGATCGCCCGCCCCTGCCGCATCGCGTATCCGATCAGGCGATCCCGCTATTTGGGGTCGGACTTGCCGTCGTAGCGCGACTGCCATTCCTTGAGGATGGCGGCGCGGTTGTTGGCGGCGAACTCGAAATCATTGTCGATCATCTTGTCGACGAGGTTTTCGGGGAAGTACTTCACCGGCTTGGCGACGCCGGGATAGGCGACGACGGCGTAGCCGCTGTTGTAAAGCTCGTTGGCCTTCTTGGTGACGGTCCAGTCCACCAGCGTCTTGGCGGCTTCGAGGTCATCGGTGCCGGCGACGATGGCGGTCGCCTCCATGTCCCAGCCGACGCCTTCGGTGGGCACGATGATCTCGATCGGGGCGCCCGCCGCCTTGGACTTGGCGCCGCGGAAGGCGAAGGACACGCCGATGGTGGTCTCGCCCGCCGCCGCCAGCTTGCAGGGCGCGGAGCCCGAATGGGTGTAGCGGGAAATATTGGCGTGCAGCGCGTCCATGAAGTCCCAGCCGCCCTTTTCGCCGAACATCTGCAGCCAGCTCGACACGTCAAGGAACCCGGTGCCCGAGGAATTCGGGTTGGGCATGATCACGTGGCCCTTGTAGATCGGCTTGGTGAGGTCCTTCCAGCTGGTGGGCGCGGGCACGCCGTTCTTTTCGCCCTCGACCGTGTTGTAGCAGACGGCCGCGACCCAGGCGTCCATGCCGGTCCAGGCCGGCGGATTGCTGCCGTCGACGAATTTCGGGTCGAGCTGGTCGACCCCCTTGGGCGCGTAGGCCTCCAGCATGCCCTCGGCCTTCATCAGCAGCAGCGATGTCGCGGCCAGGCCCCAGATCACGTCGGCCTGCGGGTTGTTCTTTTCGGCCAGCAGCTTTGCGGTGACGACGCCGGTGGAATCGCGCACCCAGTTGATCTTGATGTCCGGGTGGTCGACGTTGAAGGCGTCGGCGTAGCGCTTCAGGTCCTCGGCCTCGACCGCGGTGTATACGGTCAGTTCGGCGGCCATGGCGGTTGCGGCGAAGCCAAGCCCCATCGCGGCGCTCATGGCCAGTTTGGTCAGAGTTTTCATGTTCGTCTCCCTGTTGATCGATCCGCGCCCGGCAGCGAGTCGCGCCGGACCGGGCGTAGCCGACGTCTGTTAATCTTATTTCCGTTTTCGATGACGCAAAGATGTTTTTTTTCGGCCGGCCCTCCTCTGTAACGTTTTATTCAGGAACATGCGACGCCTGCATCGCGCCGGTCAGGCCAGCGCGATCAGCGCGACCCCGATCGCCACCGCGATCGAGGCCGGCAGGCGGGCGCGCCAATGGCCTTCGCCCAGCCACAGCGCCCCGATCGCCGCCGCGAACATCACCGAGGTTTCGCGCAGCGCCGACACCATGCCCAGCGGCGCGTAGTTCTTGGCGTAGATCACCAGCCCGTAGGCGATCCCCGACAGCGCGCCGCCAAGGATGCCGAGCCCCACCGCGCGCCGGTTCAGCCGCAGCGCCAGGCGCCCGCGCCGCGCCAGCACGAACAGCGGCACGAACAGTTCGAAGATGAACAGCCAGGCGATGTAGCCCAGCGGCTCGTCCGAGGCCCGCACGCCCAGACCGTCGACCAGCGAATAGGCGGCGATGGTCGCCCCGGTGGCGACCCCGATCGGCAGCACGGCGCGCGGGATTTCGCTGGCGAACGCGTTCATGGACAGCATGAAGGCCCCCAGCGCCACCGCGCAGATGCCGAACCAGGCCTGCGGCGTCAGCACTTCGCCGGCGAAGACCAGCGCGCCCAGCGTCACCAGCAGGGGCGCCAGGCCGCGCGCGATCGGATAGATCAGCGACAGGTCGCCATGGCGATAGGCGTGGTTGAGCAGGAAATAATACAGGAAATGGATGATGGTCGAGGCGATGACATAGGGCCAGATCGCCGGACCGGGAAACGGGACCTGCACGGCGATCGCGATCCCGAGCAGGACATGGCCGACAGAGATCAGCCCCAGCGTCATCGCCCGGTCCTCGGCGGATTTGACGATGGCGTTCCAGGTCGCGTGCAGGAACGCCGCGCTCAACACGATCCCGAGGATGCCGAGGCTCACGGGCGCATCGCATCGGGGGCGGCGCATGCGTTTGCGGCGTCGGCGATGGCGGTCTCGACGATGGTCAGCGCCCGGTCCAGATCGGCGCGCGAAATGGTCAGCGGCGGCGACAGGGTCAGGATGCAGCCCTGCGAGACCTTGAAGCTCAGCCCGGCGTCGAGGCAACGGTAGCAGATGGCCTCCGCCAGCGCGTCGCCCGGGGTCTTCGCCGCCCGGTCGGCGACGATCTCGACCCCGATCATCAGCCCGCGCCCGCGCACGTCGCCGATGATCGGGCAGGTCAGGGCGAAATCCTTCAGGCGGGCCATGGCATGGGCGCCAAGGGTCGCGGCGGCCTCCACCAGGCCTTCATCCTCGATGATCTCCAGCGTGGTCAGCGCCGCGCGCGCGGTCACCGGGTTCTTTTCGTGGGTGTAGTGGCCGATGGCGAAATCGCCGCACAGGTCCAGCCCGGCGCGCGCGATCACCGCCGCGATCGGCAGGACCCCGCCGCCCAGCGCCTTGCCCAGCACCACGATGTCGGGCGCGGCCGCGTCATGTTCGAAGGCGAAGAACCTGCCGGTCTTGCCGAGCCCGGTGGGGATCTCGTCGAATATCAGCAGCGCGCCATGGTCGTCGCAGGCTTGTCGCACCGACTGCCAGAACCCCGGCGGCGGCACATAGGGCGCGGCGCGCATGGGTTCGGCGATCACCGCCGCCACGTCGCCCTCGCGGTCCAGCGCGTAGCGCACCATGTCGGCGCAGGCGAGCCCGCAGACCTGCGGCCCGGCATGGCCGTAGGGGCAGCGATAGCAGGCGAAGGGCGCCACATGTTCGGCGCCCGGCAGCAGCGGCCCGGCGATGTGGGAGCGGAACGTCGCCTCGCCGCCCACCGAGGCGGCGCCGAACCCGGCCCCGTGGAACGATTCCCAGAACGACACGGTCTTGAACCGCCCGGTGGCGGCGCGCGCGATCTTCAGCGCGATCTCGACAGCGTCCGAGCCGCCGGTGGCCAGCAGGATCTTGGACAGGTCCCCGGGGGCCGCCGCCGCCAGCTTTTCCGCCAGCGCCACGGCGGGTTCGCTGGCGAAGCGGCGCGGCGAAAAGCACAACGCGTCGAGCTGCGCCTTGATCGCCGCGATCAGGCGCGGATGCCCGTAGCCGATATGGTGGACGCTGTTGCCGTGAAAATCCATGCAGCGCCGCCCGTCCAGATCCTCGATCCAGATGCCTTGCGCCTTGGCCACGGTTCCGGCGCAGGGGGTGGACAGGCTCTGATGCATGAAAACGGCCGCGTCCCGTTCGAGAAGCGGCCGTGATTTCGGACCCGCGGCGCGCGCCCGCCAGGCGCGCCCGGCGACCGAGAGGTTGGATTCGCCCTCGCCGTGATTGGTGTTGTCGCGCGACGCCATTCATGTCCCTCCGCCAGCGCAGGGCGGGGCCCGCGCGGGTTTTCGCGCGGGGCCCCGCCCTGTTGCCGACGCTCAGGGTTTTTCGCCGCGCGCAAGCCTTGCGTTGATGTCCTCGATGATGGCGGGAAGCTGCACCAGACTGTCAACCACGTAATGCGCCCCGGCCTGTTCCAGGATCTTGCGCGTGCGGGTCATGCGGCGCTGGATCTCGGCCTCGCTCAGCGACGCTTCCTCCTCCATGGAGTTGATGTTCATGTAGTTGGAATAGCGCACCAGCCCGACGCCCCAGCAGCCGGCGTTCAGCGCCTCGCCGACGCCCGACACCGTGTCGTCGCATTTGACCACCGACTTGATCTCGCTGACGCCCATCAGGTCGAGGTTCCTGTAGACCATGTGCGGGGCGGGGCGGGCGCCATGCACGACCTCGTCGCCGGCGACCGTCGCGTCGGGGGTGAATCCCTGCGCGATGCAGTCTTCGAGCAGGATATCGACCATCGAACGCACGAAGCCGGTGGAGGCGCCGAACTTGATCCCCTGCTTCTGCAGGTCCACGCAGACATCCTTCACGCCGGGCAGCAGCGCCGTGTATTTGCGCAGGCAATCAAGCTGCATGGGCACGAAATCGGCGAACATCGCGTCCACGTCGGACTGGTCGGGGGCCTTGCCCTTGATCGATTCCCAGCGCGCCGCGATCACCGGGTCCTCGGTCAGCATCTTGATGTGCAGATCCTTGCGCAGGCCCATGGGGCCGCGGGCCTCCTCCATGGAAATGGTGACGCCCTGCTTTTCGAACACCTCGACGAAGACGATCGCCGGGGCGATCACATAGGCGTCGGCGAGCGTGCCGCTCCAGTCGAGAACGACGGCCTGAACGCCGCCGCGATAGCTGCGGCTGTAGGTGTAATCGCCGAATTGGCTCATGGGTGAAGTCCTTTGTTCCGGTTGGATGTTCGTGATTTCGATCAGGCGGCCAGCCGGGCCCGTTCGGCCAGCGCCGCGGCGGGCGGGGCGGCGTCGTCGACGCCCATCTCGGCCAGCGTCTCGGCGGCGGCGGCGACGGCCATGCGCATGGCGTGCGCGTCCATCTGCCCGATGCAGCCGATGCGGAAACTGTCCACCACCGTCAGCTTGCCGGGATAGATGATGAAGCCCCTGGCCTTCATCAGGTCGTAAAAGCGGGCGAAGTCGAATGCCGGGTGGGCGGGGCAGAAGAAGGTGACGATGATCGGCGACAGCCAGCGATCCTTCAGCAGGGTCTCGAAGCCCAGCGCGCGCATCCCCGCCACCATCACGTCGCGGTTTTCGACGTAGCGCGCGCCGCGCCCGGGGGTGCCGCCCTCGGCCTCGTGGCCGCGCAGGGCCTCCAGAAACGCCACCACCGCGTGGGTCGGCGGGGTGAAGCGCCACTGCCCGGTCTTGTTCATATGCGCCCATTGCGCATGCAGGTCGAGGCACAGCGAATGGCTGCGTCCCTTCGCGGCCTCCAGTTCCGCCTTCGGGGCGATGACGAAGCCGAAGCCGGGCACGCCCTCGATGCATTTGTTGGCCGAGGACACCATCGCCGCGTAGCCGATCTCGTCGTGATCGAGCGGGATGGCGCCGAAGGCCGACATGGAATCCACCAGCAGCTTTCGCCCGGCGGCGCGGGTGGCCCGCGCGATCTCGGCCACCGGGTTGAGGATGCCCGAACTGGTCTCGCAATGCACCGCCGCCACATGGGTGATGGCGGGATCGGCGGCCAGCGCGGCGGCCACCTCGGCCCCGCGCGGCGGCATGTAGTCGCCCTTGTCGATCACCTCATGGGCGCGCCCCAGACAGGCCAGCGTCCGGGCGATGCGCATGCCGTAGGCGCCGTTGCTGAGCACCAGCGCCTTGCCGTTGCGGGGCACGAAGGATCCCAGCATCGCCTCGACCGAAAAGCTGCCGCTGCCCTGCATGGGCACGCAGTCGAGCGCCCCCTGCGCGTCGCCGCTCAGGGCCAGCAGGCGGGCGCGGATCTCCGCGGTGACGGCGCGGAAATCCGCGTCCCAGGACCCCCAGTCGCGCAGCATCGCCGCCTTCACCGCGTAGGAGGTGGTGAGCGGCCCCGGGGTCAGCAGATACGGTTCGCCGAGTCGCGGCGGCTCAAGGGGTTTGGCGGTGTCAGGCATCTGATTTTCCAGCGGTTCTTGCGCAACGCGCTCCGGTCGGTTCGGGGGGCAGTCTCTGCGCGGAAGATATATATGTAAAATCGTTCTTTTAGATTTTTGCATTGGTTTCACTGATGTATCGTGACGCCGCCCTCACGGAGACGAGCCATGCGCCATGTCCAGCTTCGCGCCTTCCACCACGTCGCGGTTCACGGCGGGTTTTCACGCGCCGCAAAGGCGCTGTTTCTCACCCAGCCGGCGGTGTCCGACCAGGTGCGCAAACTGGAGGAGGCGTATGACATCCTGCTGTTCGATCGCCGTCACCGGCAGGTGACCCTGACCCCGCAGGGCCGCAAGTTGCTGGAGATCACCAACCGGCTGTTTGAAATCGAGAGCCAGGCCCAGGATTTCCTGTCCGAATCCCGCGCGCTCGCCGCCGGCACCCTGCGCATCGTCGCCGATTCGGTCAGCCACATGCTGCCCGCGCTGGCGCGGTTCCGCGCCCGCCATCCCGGCGTGCGGCTGGTGGTGCAGACCGGCAATTCCCAATCCATCGTCGAAAAGCTGCGCCTGTATCAGGCCGATGTGGGGCTGCTGGGCGAGGCCCCGGCGGCGCGGGAATTCCGCATCCTGCGGCTGGGCGCCTCGCGGCTGGTCGCCTATGTGGCGCGCGATCATCCGCTGGCGGCGCGCGCCTCCATGACCATGGCCGAAATCCTCGCCCATCCGCTGGTGCTGCGCGAGGCGGGGTCCAAGACCCGGCGCATGTTCGAAGAGCGCGCCGCCGAACTGGGCCTGAAGCCGCGCCCGGCGATCGAGGCCGAGGGGCGCGGCGCGGTCAATCGCATCGTCGCCGCCGGGGTCGGGGTGGGGATCGTGTCCGAGGCGGAATTCGAGCGCGCGCCTTCGCTTCGCGCGATCCCGATTGTCGATTGCGGCGTGTTGATGGAGGAGGCGCTGATCTGCCTGCGCGAACGCGGCGGCGGGCGGCTGATCCGCGCCTTCATGGACCTCGCCGCCGAGGATGCGCCCGACGCCCCCGCCTGACGCTCCCGCCTGACGCCCCCGCCTGCCCGACGCGCCTCAGCGCCCCTTCCACACGGGATCGCGCTTTTCGGCGAAGGCGCGCGCGCCCTCCAGTTGATCCTCGGACCCATAAAGTACGTCGACGCTGCGCAGGTTGCGCCTGGCGATGCGGTTCAGCGCGTCCTGAAATTTCGAATCCTCGGCGTCGCGCACGATTTCCTTGATCGCGGCGTAGACCAGCGGCGGGCCGCTGGCGATCAGGCGGGCCAGTTCCCAGGCGCGGGCCTGCAGGTCGCCGACCGGCAGGATTTCGTTGACGAAGCCCCGGCGATGGGCCTCGTCCGTCGCCATCCAGCGCCCGGTCAGCAGCATTTCCATGGCGATGTGATAGGGGATGCGCTTGGGCAGCTTTATCGACGCCGCGTCGGCCACCGTCCCGGAGCGGATCTCCGGCAAGGCGAAGCGCGCGTCCTCGGCGGCCAGGATGATGTCGCCCGACAGCGCCAGTTCGAACCCGCCGCCGCAGCAGATGCCGTTCACCGCCACGATCACCGGCTTGTTGAGGTCGCGCAGTTCCTGCAAGCCGCCAAAACCGCCCTGACCGTAATCGCCGTCCACCGCGTCGCCATCCGCCGCGGCCTTCAGATCCCAGCCCGGGCAGAAGAACTTTTCGTTCGCCGAACGCAGGATCGCCACGCGCAGATCCGGGTCGTCGCGGAACCCGGCGAAAACCTCGCCCATGATCCGGCTGGTGGCAAGGTCGATGGCGTTGGCCTTGCCCCGGTCCAGCGTCACCTCGAACACCCCGTCCTCGGCGCGGGTTTTCAGCGGCTCGTCGCTCATGTTCCAGTCCTTTCGGCTTTCAGCCCTTTCGGCGGATCAGCGCGTCGGCGGCGATGGCGTCGTCGGCGGTGCAGATCAGCGGGTTGATCTCGATGTCCTCAAGCCCCTCGGCATGGGCGCGCGCATAGTCTTGCACCGCGTTCACGGCCTTCAGCAAGGCCGCGCGATCAACCGGGGGCGCGCCGCGATGGCCGCCGAGCAGTTTCGCGATCCGCAAGCCGTCCAGCGCCGCGAGGATCGCGTCGTCGCCCGCGGGCAGCAGCAACGAGGCGCTGTCCTCCAGCACCTCCGTCAGCACGCCCCCCGCCGCCAGCGTCAGCACAAACCCGTGCGCCGGGTCCTTGACCACGCCCACCAGCAGTTCGGCGAGGCCGCCAGCGATCATTTCCTCGACCAGAAAATTTTCGGTCGGCATGGCGGCGGCGGCCCTGGTCACCGCGTCGGCGTCGGCGAGGTTCAGCGCCACGGCGCCGGCTTCGGTCTTGTGGGCGAGGCCCTCGCCCTTCAGCGCCACCGGAAAGCCGATGTCGCGGGCCAGCGCGGCGGCCTCGGCGGGGCTGGTCGCGCGCGCGGCGCGGGGGATGCGCAGCCCGAACGCCGCCAGCCGGTTTTTTGACTCGGCCTCGGGGATCAGGTCGGCCGCGACGCCGGGCGTCGGGCGCAGCAGCGGCGCCGCGTCGCCGCCATGCCCGACGCGCGCGGCGGCCTCGATCGCGGCGATGGCGTCGTCGAGCCCGTGCAGCGGCGCAACGCCGTTGGCGACAAGGACATCGCAGATGTCCTCGGGCAGGTTTTCGGGCAGGGTGGCGACCACCGCGGCCGCGGCGCCGGTGCGGTTGCGCGCCGCGATCAGCGCATCGACCGCCATGCGCCAGTCCGGGGCCGCCTCCGCCCCGCCGCGGGGAAAATCCAGAATCAGCAGCGTCAGCGCCAGCCCCGGATCCATCATCGCAGCGAATGTCGCGGTCAGCGCCGCCGCGTCGCGCCAGATATAGGTGTGATAATCCAGCGGGTTGGCAAGCGCCACCCGCGGCCCCAGCGCCTGGCGCAGATCCCGTTCCTGGCGCGGGTTCAATGGCGGGAAACGCACCGCGCGCCCATGGGCGGAATCGGCGGCCAGCGCCGCCTCGCCGCCCGAGCAGCTCATGCTGGCGATGGCGCCCGTGGGCAGCGGACCCAGCACATGCAGCAGCTTCAGGGTTTCCAGAAACGCGGGCAGGCCATGGACCCGGGCGATCCCGAGCCGGTCCAGCAGCGCCTGCGCCCCTGCATCCTCTCCGGCCAGCGAGGCGGTGTGGGACACCGCCCCGGCCCGGGCCTGCGCCGAACGCCCCAGCTTCAGCGCCACCACCGGTTTTTTCAATGCGCGCGCCTTGCCCGCCAGCGCCTCGAAGGCGCCGAGATCGCCGAAACCCTCGATATGCAGGCCCAGCGCGGTGACGCGCGGATCGTCGAGCAGCCCGGCGGCGATCTCCGCAATCCCGGTCTGCGCCTGATTGCCCGCCGTCACCAGATAGGCGATCGGCAGGCCGCGCCGCTGCATGGTGAGGTTGATGGCGATGTTGGAGGATTGGGCGACGATCGCCACGCCGCTCGCCGCCCGGCGCCCGCCATGCAGATCCGGCCACAGCAGCGCGCCGTCGAGATAGTTGATGAACCCGTAGCAATTGGGGCCGAGCAGCGGCATGGCGCCCGCCGCCTCGAGCAGGCGCGCCTGCAAACCGGCGCCGCGCGACTCCTCGGCGACGGATTCGGCGAAGCCCGAGGCGAAGCACACCGCGCCCCCGGCCCCCATGGCGCTGAGCGCCTGCACGATGTCGATGGCGGCGAAACGGTTCACGCCGATGAAGGCGGCGTCGGGGGCGCGGGGCAGGGCGGCGAGGTCGCGATAGGCTTTCAACCCCTCGACCTCGGGGGCCTCCGGGTGCACCGGCCAGATGTCGCCGTCAAACCCGATGGCCGCGTTCTGCGCGATCACCGCCCGGCACCAGGCGCCGCCGCCGATCACCGCGATGGCGCGCGGGCGCAGCAGGCGGGACAGGTCGCGGCTCATGCGCCCAGCGGACGCAGCAATTCGCGGCTGATGATGTGGCGCTGGATTTCCGAGGTGCCGTCCCAGATGCGCTCGACGCGCGCATCGCGCCAGAATCGCGCCAGCGGCAGATCGTCCATCAGCCCCATGCCGCCATGGATCTGGATCGCGGCGTCGGTGACATGGGCGAGCATTTCGCTGGCGAACAGCTTGGCCGAGGCGATCTGGCGATTGGCGGGCAGCCCGGCGTCGAGCCGCGCGGCGGCGGCCAGGGTCAGCAGGTCGGCGGCGTCGATCTCGGTGATCATGTCGGCGATCTGGAAGCCGACGCCCTGAAACCGCCCGATGGGCTGGCCGAACTGGCGGCGTTCGGCGGCGTGGTTCAGCGCGTAGTCAAAGACCCGGCGCGCGCGGCCCACGCACATGGTCGCGACGGTGATCCGCGTCGCGTAAAGCCATTCATTCATCACCGCAAGGCCGCCGTCGACCGGGCCCAGCACCTGCGCATCCGACAGCCGGCACTCGTCGAATTCCAGCACGCTGTTGGGATAGCCCCGATGGCTGACCGATTGGTAGCCGTCGCGGATGACGAAACCCGGCGCGCCGCGATCCACCAGAAACGTGGTGATGCGCTTCTTGGGGCCGCGCGGGGTCCGGTCTTCGCCGGTGGCGGCGAAGACGATGACGAAATCCGCGTGCGCGGCGCCGGAAATGAAGTGCTTCACGCCGTTCAGCACCCAGTCGCCGCCATCCCGGCGCGCGGTGCAGGACATGGCGCGGATATCGGACCCGGCGCCCGGCTCGGTCATGGCCAGCGCGTCCATGCGTTCGCCGCGCACGGCGGGCAGCAGGTAGCGGTCGCGCTGATCGCCCACGCAGGCCATGAGGATGTTCTGCGGGCGTCCGAAGAAATGGGTGAGCGCCATGGAGCCCCGGCCAAGCTCCCGCTCCACCAGCGCGAAATCCACATGGCTCAGCCCGGCGCCGCCGACGCTTTCGGGGAAATTGCAGGCGTAAAAGCCCAGCGCGACGGTCTTGCGCCTGATCTCGTCGGCGATTTCGGGGGGCACGTCGCCAAGGCGCTCCACCAGATCCTCATGAGGATGGATTTCGTTCTCCACGAAGTCGCGCACCGTGTCGACGATCATCCGCTGTTCTTCGGTCAACGCGAATTGCATGCTCGGTTCCTCATGACTGGCGGGCGTCCGATTGCAGCCCGCCCGCCCCGGC
Source organism: Oceanicella sp. (assembly GCF_056449545.1). Classification (NCBI taxonomy): domain Bacteria; kingdom Pseudomonadati; phylum Pseudomonadota; class Alphaproteobacteria; order Rhodobacterales; family Paracoccaceae; genus Oceanicella; species Oceanicella sp. Next base: position 56,276 of record NZ_JBWOMN010000016.1, read on the forward strand.
GCGCGCTGCGCCGCCAGCGACATTTTTCCGCCAAGCCGCGACCTGCGCTCTTTCGCGCGCCGCGCCGGCCATGCCAAGCTGGCGCGCCAGCACGTCCGGAGCCGCCCATGACCAGTCTCGCGTTTTTCGCCGTCACCGCGATGTGCCTCGCGGCCCTGCTGTTCGCGCCGTTCGCGCGCGCGGCGGCGTGGCGGGCGACGGTGACGCCGCTGGCCTCGATCATGGGCAGCGGGTTTCTGGTGTCCGCGCCGATCCTGGCGGGCGAGGTCGGCGGGCTCGCCGCCCCGGCGATGCTGACGCTGATCGTCTTCGCCTATCTGATCGGCGCCGCCATGCGCCACAACATCCGCCATGTGGAGCCCCTGCTGGGCACTCAGGCCGATCGCATGACCCGCTCGCTCGAACGCCTGTCCCATGTGGTGCTGGCGATCGCCTATTTCATCTCCGTCGCCTATTACCTGGCGCTGCTCGGCAATTTCGTGCTGCAGGCGCTGGGCCGGCCCTCGTCGGAACTGGCGCGGCTGATCGCTTCGGCGCTGCTGGCGCTGATCGGCTGGCTGGGCTTTGGCGGCGGGGTGGGGCGGGTGGCCTCGGTGGAACGCTACGCCACGGCGCTGAACCTGTCGGTGATCGCCGGGCTGCTGGCGGCGCTGGCGGTCTACGGGGTCGGGCTGTGGCGCGAAGCCGGGGCGGGCGGCGTGGTTCCGCCGCCGCCGCGGGGCGACTGGGGCACGGTCCCGGTGGTGCTGGGGATGCTGATCGTGGTGCAGGGGTTCGAGACCTCGCGCTTCATGGGCGCGGAGTTCGACGCCGAGACCCGCATCCGCGCCATGCGCCGCGCGCAGCTGATTTCGGGCGCGGTCTACATGCTGTTCTTTCTGCTGCTGTCGCCGCTGCTGACGCAGCTTGCGGATGCGCGCGGCGTGGCCGGGGTGATCGCGGTGATCGGCGTGGTGGCGGCGGCGCTGCCGGCGGCGCTGACGCTGGCCGCCTGCGCCAGCCAGTTCAGCGCGGCGGTGGCGGACGCGATCGGCGACGCCGGGCTGATCGGCGACGTGACCCGCGGGCGGGTGGATGCGCGCCACACCTTTCCGCTGATCGCGCTGATCGGCATCGCCCTGCTGTGGAGCGTCGATGTGTTCGGGGTGATCGCGCTGGCCAGCCGCGCCTTTGCGCTGTTTTACATGCTGCAATGCCTGGTGGCCTGGGACACGGCGCGTCGGATGCCCGAGCGGCGCGGTCAGGCGGCGCTGTTCCTTGGCCTCACGGCGCTCGCCGGCGCGGTGGTGGTCTTCGGCGTCCCCGCCGAATAGCTTTGGCTTTTTGCGTTGCGCGCGGCGGATGCCGGGGCCGCAGGCGTATCGGCGCGCCCGGACCGCAAGCTGCGTGCAGGGCGGATCCCGATCCGCCATTGGCGGCGGCGATGACGGCGCGGCGCTGTTTTCCCGACCCGACCTGCAGGCTGGCCGGGGCGAACTGGGGGGCGATCGTGGCGGGGCGCCGGGAAAGGTCCCAAAAGGCGCCCCGCCGGTCGTCAGGTCAGGGCGATCATATGCCCAGCGAGGCCCGGTAGAGCTTCACCTGGGTTTCGCGCCCGATCTGGTCGGTGATCTTCTCCCACGCCGCGGCGATGCGGTCGGCGCCGTCCTGGGCCGAATACTGGCCGGCGTAGATCTTCGCCAGTTCGTCCTCGGCCACGGAATAGTACTGGAAGATGCCCGGGATGCGGGGCTCGATCGCCGCGTTGGGGTGGTTGTAGCTGTCCGCCTCCGACCCGAGGTAATCGGTGATGAAGGCCTCGTCATAGCCGGCCGCAACCCATTCCGCGATGTTGAAATGCGACTGGCGATAGGGCTGGAAGCCCGACGGATAGGCCGCGCACCACAGCGAGATGTCCTTGCCGCCCAGATGCGCCGCCGCGGACCACGCCGCCTTGTGCCGCTTCTCGTCCGCATCGACCCGCGCCATGACGTAGACGCCCCAGCCCAGATAGGCCATGTTCGGCGCGAAATTGGGGCCCGAGGGCAGGGTTTCCCATTTGCCGGCCTTGTGGTTCCACACGTCGTCGGACCCCGGCAGGATCGAGAACCCGATGCTGTCGCCCACCACGGAACTGTCGGACGTCTTGGCGTTCGACCCGATATCGCCCCACCAGCTGAGCATCGACCCGGTGCCGGCGAGGAACTGCTGGAACCCGGTGGTGCCCGGATCGGCGTTCAGCTGATCCGGCGGCTGCGCGTCGAGCACGTCGAGCACGTCCTGGATGGCGCGCACCCAGGCGGGGTTGTTGACCCGGGGCTTCATGTCCTCGGGATCGAACAGGAACGCCGGATCGTCGGGATGCTTGGCGTAGGCGGTGGCGCGGGATCCGAGGAAATAGAACCCGAATCCGCCCCAGCCCTTCAGCGGGTCGAGATAGCCGTTGGCGTCGAAGCCGTCGATCTTCTTGCCCTTGAGGAACTTCGTCACCTCCTGGACCTTCTGCCAGGTGGTCGGGACCTCCCATTCGCCGTCATGGCCCTCGGCCTTCCAGGCCGCGGCGAAATCGGCGTTGGTGAAATAGTCGGTGCGGTAGTTGAAGTTGTGGCAGTCGCCGTCGATGGAGATCCGGTAGGTCTTGCCCTCCCAGGTGCCGACCGGGGCCTGCAGGTAGCCGACATAGTCGTCCATCTCGATCTGGTCGCGCACCCAGTCGGGCATCTCCGAGGCCATGCCGCGCCCGCAGACGTCGCCCTCGAAGGGCGCGCCCATCTCGATCAGGTCGAAATCGACGGTGCCCGTGGCGATGCTTTGCTGGAGCCGCGCGTTGTAATCGGCCTGGGCGAGATCGATCCAGTTGATCTTGGCGCCGGTGTAGGCCTCCCACGGTTTCAGGAATCCGCGAAACAGCAGGTTGTGCAGATTCTGGTTGTTGAGCCCCATGAAGGTCAGCTCGACCCCGGCGAATTCGCCTTCCTTGACGTTGGCCCTGGTGGCGCCGAGCGTCAGCGCGCCGACCTTCTGCCAGTCGCCGTCGGTGGGCGAGCCCATGCCGACGCCGGGGATCTTCAGCATCTCGGCGCGCAGGTCCGAAGCCGCGCGGGACATGCCCGGAATGCCGGCAAGCGCCGTGGTCGCGCCAAGCGCGGCGGCGCCTTTCAGCACGTCGCGGCGGCTTGCCTGCGCGCGCATCACGTAATTGAAAATCTCTGTTCTCATGTTCTGTATCCTCCCTTTGGGCCGTCATGAATCGCGTCGGCCCGCGCCCCCGTCGTTGATTTGGATCGTCTTTTGACGACGGCGCCGCGCCTGCGTCGGCTGTTCCCCGCGCGGCGCGGCGCCGGTGGGCGGACCCCCCGGCGCCGAGGCCTGACGCGAAAACAGGTTTCACTATGGGCGCCCCTGATTTCATGTCAACGAATCCGGGCGGCGCGCATCGGCGTCCGCGAAAAATGGACACTTGGCGGAAGCTTCGCTACCACTGTGTTCATCAAAACGATCCGCGCCCCTGGCGCCGCCCTGGGGAGGGGATTGCATGGCCAAGGTCACCATCCGGGATTTGCGAAAATCCTATGGCGAGACCGAAATCATCCACGGCATGGACGTGGATATCGACGACGGCGAATTCGTGGTGCTGGTGGGGCCTTCGGGCTGCGGGAAATCAACCTTGCTGCGCATGATCGCGGGGTTGGAATCGGTCACCGCCGGGACCATCGCCATCGGCGATCGGGTGGTGAACAACGTGCCGCCCAAGGATCGCGACATCGCCATGGTGTTCCAGAATTACGCGCTGTATCCGCATATGAGCGTCGCGGACAACATGGGTTTCGCGCTGAGCCTGCGCAAGGCAGACAAGGCCGAAATCAAGCGCCGGGTGGACGAGGCGGCGGACATTCTCGGCCTGAAGGACTACCTGAAACGCTATCCGCGCCAGCTGTCGGGCGGCCAGCGCCAGCGCGTCGCCATGGGGCGCGCCATCGTGCGCAAACCGCAGGTGTTCCTGTTCGACGAACCGCTCAGCAATCTTGACGCCAAGCTGCGGGTGCGCATGCGCGCCGAGATCAAGGAACTGCACCAGCGGCTGAAAGCCACCATCGTGTTCGTCACCCATGATCAGGTCGAGGCGATGACCATGGCCGACAAGATCGTGGTGCTTCAGGACGGCCGGGTGGAGCAGGTCGGCGCGCCGCTGAAATTGTATGACGCCCCCGAAAACCTGTTCGTGGCAAGCTTCATCGGCTCGCCGGCGATGAACCTGATTTCCGGCGTCGCGCGGCTGCGCGACGCGAGGCTGATCGTCGAGGCCGGCGACATGCGCCTGCCGGTGACCCCGGCCACGGTCGCGACCGACGGGCAGGCGGTGGTGTACGGCGTGCGCCCCGAACATCTGCAGCCGGCCGACGACGATGACGGCGAGGGCTGCATCGAGGCGCGCATCGCGGTGATCGAGCCCACCGGTTCGGAAACCCTGCTGCTGCTGCGTCTGGGCGATCAGGAACTGACCGCGGTGATCCGCGAACGCCGCCCGTTTTCCCCCGGCGACATGGTGCGCCTGCGCCCCGACGCCGCGCAGGCGCATCTGTTCGACGCAAGGACCGGCGCGCGGCTGTAGGCGCGCCGCGCCGCGGCGTCAGGTCTCGATGAGCGGCTGCGCCGCGAATCGACCGCCCTGGCGGGTGGCCTCGACCGATAGCGGGTCCTCGGGGCGGATGCCGCCGACCTTGGCGCGGAAGGCCTCCGCATTGTCCTTCGGGCGCCAGCCAAGCCAGGCCACCGAGGAATTGTCCCACCAGCTCGCATCGTTGTCCGAGGCGCCGTAGATGATCGGGCAGCCCAGCCGCGGGGCCCGGAACACGCAGTCGATCAGCGCAATGAAATCATCGGGGCTGAGCCAGGTGGACAGCATCCGCAGATCCACCGGTTCGGGCAGGCATGACCCGATCCGCAGGATCGCGGTTTCCACGCCGAATTTGTCATGATACATAGAAGCCATTGATTCAGCGAAGCATTTTGACAGGCCATACAGCCCGTCCGGGCGCGTCGGCGCGCTGGCGTCAAGCCGCTTGTCCTGTCGGTGAAAGCCGATGGCGTGATTCGAGCTGGCCAGCAGGATGCGCGGCTTGCCGGTCTTGCGCGCGGCTTCGTAGAGGTTGCGCACGCCCTCGATATTGGCGCGCAGGATGGTGTCCCAGTCCGCCTCCACCGCCATGCCGCCCAGATGCAGCACCCCGTCGCAGCCATCGACCAGCGCATGCACCGCCGCCGCGTCGCCGAGATCGCAGATCACGGTTTCCTCGTCGGGCCCGGCGGGCGCCGGGGCGACGATGTCCGACAGGCGCAGCGTCTTTGCCACATGCGCGAGCCGGGGGCGAACCATGCGCCCGAGCCCGCCCGCGGCGCCGGTGATCAACAGTCGTTTCAGCATTTTGCGTTCCTGGTTGCGCGGGTCGGTCGCGGGCACCCTAGCGCAAGCCTCGCGACGAATGAAGCGGGGCCGCGCCGCCCCGCGTTCATCCCCGGTTTCTGGCGCGTCGCCGCGGTTTCATGTTTAATGCCTCCGCTGCCGCGAATTGCGCGCGCAGCGCCAAAACAACAAAACCATGGGAGGACTATCCGAGATGCACAAGCAAGCGATTGCCGCTGCGGCGGCGTTGATCATGGGATCGGCCCTGGGCGGCGCGGCCCTGGCGCAAAAGGCGGTCAACGACGCGCCGCTGACCGAAAACTGGGCCCCCGGCGAATGGGGCGCGGACGACATGGCCGGATCCGTCAACCGCACCACGCCGGCGATGGTGCTCGCCGCCGTCGGTCTGGTGAAGCAGGGCAAGACCGCGACGCTCGGCAAGATCTACCAGCAGGACGCCCCGGCCTTCGGGTCGCGCGGCTGGCGCATGACCATCCCCGGCCTGCCCACCGGCGGCCCCTTCGGCCCGGCGCAGCTGGTCTACAACGACGAATACCTGGCCACCGAGATCGGCCAGATCGGCACCCAGTTCGACGGGCCAGGCCATATCGGCGTCACCACCTCGAAAGGCGATTTCTTCTATAACGGGCGCTTTCTGGAAGATGCGGACGTGACCACCTACGGCATGGGGCCGCTGGGGGTCGAACATGTCGCGCAGAAAGGCTTCGTCTGCCGCGGCGTGCTGCTCGACGCGGTGGCGCTGCGCGGCGGGCAACTGCCGATCCCGGTCGAAAACGACAAGTCCGACCCGGGCATCATCACCCCCGCGGATATCGACGCGATGATCGAGGCGCAGGGCATCGCCCCCATCGGCGAGGGCGACTGCGTGTTCCTCTACACCGGGCATGGCGATATCTGGAGCCCCTCGGGCTGGGATGATTTCGACGCCGCCGAAAAGCAGCGCCGCATCGCGCTGTTCAATTCCGGCGAGCCGGGGTTCGGGCTGTCGGCCTGCGATTATCTGGCCGAGAAGAAGATCATCCTCTGGGGCGCCGACACCTGGGCTTCGGAGGCCGTGGGCAAGGGCTCGGGCGGCGAGAACGCGCAGCCCTTCGAGTGCCATATCATGATGATGACCAAGCGCGGAATCTGGAACCTCGAAAACCTCGACCTGTCGCAGCTGGTGGCGGACAAGGCCTATGAATTCCTGTTCGCCTGGTCGCCGCTGAAGATGAAGGGCGCGACGGGATCCCCGGGCAACCCGATCGCCGTCTACTGATCGCCGTCTACTGATCGCGCCTGCCGATCGCCATTCATGCGCATCGGGGCCCGCAGGCGCGGGCCCCGACATCAGGCATTCAGAATTCGACGCCGATCTGGGCCTTCACGCCGGCGCGGAACGGGTGCTTCACCAGTTCCATCTCGGTCACCAGATCCGCCGCCTCGATCAGCGACGGCTTGGCGTTGCGCCCGGTCAGCACCACATGGGTCATCGGCGGCTTTTCGGTTCGAAGGAATGCGACGACCTCGTCCGCATCCACGTAATCGTAGCGCAGCGCGATGTTGATTTCGTCAAGCAGCACCATGCGGTTCTTCGGGTCGCGGATCAGGTCCCTGGCCTTCGTCCACGCCGCCTGCGCCATCTCGATGTCGCGGGACTTGTCCTGGGTTTCCCAGGTGAACCCTTCGCCCATGGCGTGGAATTCGCACAGATCGGCGAATCTGTCGGCGATCAGGTCGCGTTCGCCCGTGGACATGCCGCCCTTGATGAACTGCACCACGGCTGAAGGCATCCCATGGGCGATGCAGCGGAAGATCATGCCGAACGCGGCGGTGGACTTGCCCTTGCCCTTGCCGGTGTGGACGATGATCAGGCCTTTTTCCTCGGTCTTGCCGGCCATGATCTTGTCGCGCGCGGCCTTCTTCTTGGCCATCTTCATGGCGTGGCGTGCGTGGTCCTCGACAGCGGGGGCGGCGGGCGGGGCGGCGGGCTCGTCGGTCATTCGGGTCTCCGGGTGTTGGGGCGGTTGGGCGGCGTCAGGCGAGCGGCTTGCGCATGACGATGATAGCAGGGCGTTGCGCGGTTGCGGAGACGATCTTGCCGTGACGCGCGAAGCCGAGCCGCGCGAAAACGGCGATGTTGTCGCCGAGCGCGGCGCCGGTCTCCAGCGTCAGCGCCCGAAACCCGCGGCGGCGGGCCTCGGCCTCCGCCGCCGCGACCAGCAGCCGCGCCAGCCCCCGGCCGCGATGCGATCCAGCGACCGCCAGCCGGCCCAGATACCAGGCGTCGGGCATGTCCCGCGAGCGGCGCGAAAACGCGCAGGCCACCGGCGCGCCGCGATCCTCGATCAAGAAGGCCGCGCCCGCCGCCGCGCTTGCGGCCAGCGCCGCGGCGTCAAGGCGGCGCACCGCCGAGGGGCGCCCGAGAAGCGCCTCCATATAGGCGAATTCGGTGTGCAGCAGCGCCAGCACGGCCTGCCAGTCCGCGTAATCCGGGGCGGCGCGAAACGGGGTCATGGATCCTCCGCGATCTGGGCGCCCGCGCGGGGGCGCGCCTCGGTCTCGCCCCTGCCTAACCCAGCGCGCCGCCGACGCCAAGCGCCACGCCAGGCGCCGCGCCCGCGTCAGGCGTCGCGGATGAAGGCGCCCGAGCGCAGGTCGCGCATGGCCTGCATCAGTTCGGCGCGAGTGTTCATCACGATGGGGCCGTGCCAGGCCACCGGTTCGCGGATCGGCTTGCCCGAGATCAGCAGGAACCGCATGCCATGCTCGCCCGCCTGCACGGAGATTTCGTCGCCCCGGTCGAACACCACCAGCGACCGGTCCCCGGCATTGTCGCGCATCAGCAGTTCACGGCCCTGATATTCCTTTTCGGTGAGCGCGCCGACAGGGCGCGAGGCGTCGCGGAATGTCCCCGACCCGGCGAAGACATAGGCGAAGGCGTGGCGTTCAAGCTCCACCTTCAGGGTCTTGCGCACCCCCGGCGGGATCGACACGTCAAGATAGCGCGGATCGGCGGCGATGCCGTCGACGGGGCCGCGTCGGCCGCGAAATTCGCCGCAGACCACGCGCACCACCGTGGCGTCATCGTCGACGGTCTCGGGGATCTCGGCGCTGGGCACGTCCTGATACTTGGGCGCGGTCATCTTCAGCGATGACGGCAGGTTGGCCCAAAGCTGGAACCCGTGCATGCGCCCCGCCGAATCGCCCTTGGGCATTTCCTGATGCATGATCCCCGACCCGGCGGTCATCCACTGCACGTCGCCGGCGCCGAGCGTGCCTTCGTTGCCGAGGCTGTCGCCATGATCCACCGATCCGGCGAGCACGTAGGTGATGGTCTCGATGCCGCGATGGGGATGCCAGGGAAACCCCTTGAGGAAATCCTCGGGGCGATCGTTGCGGAAATCGTCGAACAGCAGGAACGGGTCCAGTTCGGGGCTGTCGCCCAAGCCGAAGGCGCGGTGCAGTCTGACGCCCGCGCCTTCCAGCGTCGGGGCGGCGGGGGCGATGCGCGACACGGGGCGGATTGACATGGCGGGCTCCGGGAATTGCTGCGGCGTCTCCGGAAGATGGCGATGGCCCGGGTCGGGGAACAGAGCTTGTCACAGGATAAATTGTCGTCATTGCGGCGACAATGCCCGTGGCCGCCGGTCAGTCGGGCCAGGGGATGACGCGCAGCTCCGGCCAGTGGCGCAGCGCCCGCGCCGCCTTGCGTTCGTGGGTGGCGCGGTTGTCGAGCGCCGGATTGGGGATCAGTCGAAACGCGAATATGGGGTCGAGCCCGAACGGCGCATAAAGGTCGAGCGACCCGTCGGCCCGCAGCCGCAGGCCGACGCAATGGGTGGTGCTGGCGAAGCAGTCAATGGCCTGATCGGTGCTTTGCAACGGCGCGATGGGGCTGGTGAAATGCGCCTCGCGCCACAGGTGCACGCGGGCCTGATTGCGCAGCTCGACGGGCGGGTCGCAATCGCCAAACGCGCTTGCGGCGCGACGGATCTGCACATCCTCGGCCGCCCATGTCAGGTCGGCGGCGTCGAAATGGAAAACGTCGATATCCTTGATCCCGTGCCCCGAGGGGCGTTTGGTCAGATGGTTCCACACGCTGTTGCAAAGCGCGCCGGACACGATGCGCCAGTCGGGCAGGTCCAGGCCGCGCGCGACCGCCAGCGCCTGCGCGATCAGCGGATCGGCGCGCAGGATCGACAGGAAGGCGGCGCTCTGGGTCGCGGGGGCGGCGCCGGCGAAACGCAGATGGTCGCTCACGCCAGCCGCGCCAGCAGGTCGCGGGCGGAGTTGGATTTCGGGCGCCAGAGCCCGCGCTCCACCGCCTCGGCGAGCCGTTCGGCGATCTCGCGCAAGGCCGCGGGGTTGGCCTCGGCGATGAAGGCGCGGGTGTCCTCGTCCTCCAGAAACGCCGCGTGCACCAGATCGAAATGGTGGTTCTTCACCGCCCTGGTGGTGGCGGCGAAGGCGAACAGGTAATCGACGGTGGCGGCGATCTCGAAGGCGCCCTTGTAGCCGTGGCGCTTCATCCCGGCGATCCATTTTGGGTTGACCACGCGGGCGCGCACCACGCGGCCGATCTCCTCGTCGAGCGTGCGGATCACCGGGCGTTCGGGGCGGGAATGGTCATTGTGCCAGATGCGCGGCTCGCGCCCCGACAGATGCGCCACGGCGGCGGCGGCCCCGCCCTCGAACTGGTAATAATCGTCGCTGTCGAGCAGGTCGTGTTCGCGGTTGTCCTGATTCTGCACCACCGCTTCGGTGCGCGCCAGCCGGGTTTCCAGCAGGTCGCGGGCGCGGGTTCCCTCGGCCTGGGCGCCGTAGGCGTAGCCGCCCCATTCCAGGTAGCTGTCGGCGAGGTCCTTGCGATCCGACCACAGCCGTTCGTCGATCATCGCCTGCAATCCCGCGCCATAGGCGCCCGGCTTGGCGCCGAACACGCGAAAGCCGGCCCGAAGGGCGGCTTGAGCCGGGTCGTCGCCGCAGGCGAGGAAATCTTTCGTTTCGGCGCGAAAGCGCGCCGCGGCGGGGTTTGAATCCTCGGGCTCGTCAAGCGCCATCACCGCCCGCGCGGCGCTGTCGATGAGGTCGATCTGCGCCGGGAAGGCGTCGCGAAAGAACCCCGACACCCGCAGGGTCACGTCGACGCGCGGGCGGTCGAGCTGGCTCAGGGGCAGGATCTCGAATCCGGTCACCCGGCGGCTGGCCCGGTCCCAGGTCGGGCGCACGCCCATCAGCGCCAGCGCCTGGGCCAGATCGTCGCCGCCGGTGCGCATGTTGGAGGTGCCCCAGGCGGTGATCAGCATGGCGCGGGGCCAGTCGCCTTCCTCCTGCAGGTGGCGCTCGACCAGCGCGCAGGCCGAACGCCAGCCCAGCGTCCAGGCGGCGGGGGTGGGCACGGCGCGGCTGTCCACGGAATAGAAATTGCGCCCGGTGGGCAGCACGTCGGGGCGCCCGCGCGTCGGCGCGCCCGAGGGGCCGGGGGCGATGAATTTCCCGTCGAGCGCGGCGAGCAGCGCCGCGGTTTCGGCGGGGCCGGAGGCGCGCAATGCCGGGCGCATGTCGCTTTCCAGCCAGTCGAGGACGGCTTTCGTGCGGGGCATTTCGTTGGAGTCCGGGAGCGCCGCGCTTTTGCCTTCGGCAAAAGCTGCGGCGAGGGCCTCCAGCCTTTCCACCGTGTCGCCGTTGGAGCGCCACGGAGCGTCGAGCATGGCGGCGAGCGGCGCCGGGCGGGGGCCGGTCCAGCGCCCCGCCTGCTTGCAGTCGAGCGGGTCGAATGTTTCGGGATCCATGCCGAGATCCTGCGCGATGGCGCGGATCAGCGAGGCGCCCTGGCCGGCGTCGCCCATGGCGCGGGGCACGCGGGCCAGCGCCACCAGCAGGTCGCGCTCCTGCGCGCCTTCGGGCGAGGCGCCGAATATGTGCAGCCCGTCGCGGATCTGGGATTCCTTCAGGTCGCAGAGATACTCGTCGAGCCTTGTCAGCGCCGCATCCTCGTCCATGTCCGGCGCGACGCCCGCGTCCTCGTCGAGCCCCGAGGCGGCGGTGAGGGCGGTGATTTCGCGCTTCAGATGCGCCACGCGGCGGGGATCGACGCCTGCGGCTTCGTAATATTCGTCGACGAGGGCTTCGAGATCGCGCAGCGGGCCGTAGGTCTCGGCGCGGGTCATGGGCGGGGTGAGGTGATCGAGGATCACCGCGCTGGCGCGGCGCTTGGCCTGGGCGCCTTCGCCGGGGTCGTTGACGATGAAGGGGTAGAGATGGGGCGTCGGGCCGAGGATGGCCTCGGGGAAGCAGGTTTCGCTGAGCGCCAGCGCCTTGCCGGGCAGCCATTCCAGATTGCCGTGCTTGCCCATGTGGATGATGGCGTGGGCGCCGAATTCGAAGCGCAGCCAGAAGTGGAAGGCGAGGTAGTTGTGCGGCGGGACCAGGTCGGGGGAGTGGTAGGTTTCCTTGGGCGCGATATTGTAGCCGCGCGCCGGCTGCACGCCGACCACGACATTGCCGAATTCGAGGATCGAGAGGGTGAAGGCGCCTTCGGCGCCGGCGAGGGGGGCCTCGCTTCGCTCGGCTTCGCCTGCGGCGGGAAGGGGAGCCTCGCTTCGCTCGGCCTCGCCTGCGGCGGAGATGAAGAAGGGGTCGGATTCGGGGGCGCCCCAGCGGTCCTCGATGCGGCGGCGGGTGTCCCAGGGCAGGGCGTCATAGGCCTTGCGATAGGCCGAGAGCGGCAGGCGGACGCCGCCTTTGCGACGCACCCGGTCGGTGAGCCAGTTGGTGGGGCCGGCGAGGATGCGGGCCATGAGGTCGGCGCTGTCGGCGGGGGCGTCATCGACCCGGTATCCGGCGCCGGCCAGCGCGCCGAGCGCGGCGGTGGTGGAGGCGGGGGCGTCGAGCCCGACGCCGTTGGCAAGCCGCCCGTCGCGGTTGGGGTAGTTGGCCAGCACCAGCGCCACGCGCTTTTGCGCCGCCTCGACCCGCCCCAGCCGGGCCCAGTTGGCGGCGAGCTTCGCGGTGAAGGCCACCCTGTCGCCCTGCGCGCGATAGGCGGCGATGCGGCATTGCGCGGCCTCGTCGAAATAGGCCTCGCCCTTGAAGCTGACCGCGCGGGCGAGGATGCGCCCGTCGACCTCGGGCAGCGCCACGTTCATGGCGATGTCGCGCGCCGACAGCCCGTTGAGCCCCTCGGCCCAGGCCGATTCGGAGCCGCCCGAGAAAACCATCTGGAACACCGGGACGCCGGGGCGATCCAGGGGCGTGCCCCTGTGGGCGCCCGCTTGCGGGGAGGACACCGCGAAGCTGGTGGCGTTCAGCACCACCGCAGGCGGCGCTTCGTCAAACAGGGTCGCCAGCGTCGCCGCGCTCACTTCGTCCTTCAGCGAGGCGACGAAGACCGGCAGCGGGTTCAGGCCCTCGGCCAGCAGCGCGCGGGTCATGCGGTTGACCGGGTGCAGCCCCGCGCCCTGCACCAGCGCCCGGTAGAACACCAGCGCCGCCACCGGGGCGCCCGGCCGCCAGTTGGCGCGGGCGGTTTCCAGATCCGCGACCCCGGCGCCCGGCCAGTAGACCCCGGCGCGCAGCAGCGGGCGCGGGGCGGGCGGGGCCTCGGCCTCGCCCAGCATATGCGCGGCGTGGCGCAGCAGCAGCGCCATGTTGGCGACCCCGCCCTCGGCGAAGCAGGCCCATAGCCGTTCCCAGTCGGGGCGCGCGATGGTGGAGACCCGCCAGAGGTCGTCGTCGGGCTGGTCGTCGCCGGGCAGGGCGGCGAAGGCGACCCCCGCCTGCGCGAGCCGAATGGCGAATTGCTCCAGCCCGTAAGGCCAGTAGCCCTTGCCGCCGAGCGCGCGCACCACCACCAGCCGGGATTTCGCCGCCGTCCGGTCCAGATACAGATCAACCGACATGGGGTGCTGGAGATGCAGCAGCGACGCCAGCCGCAGGCTGAGACGATCGCCGAGCGCGTCCTCGCGGGCCTCGGACAGCCCCGCCAGTTCGGTGTCGGCGGCGGAGATGACGACGATGTCGGCGGGATCCTGCCCCAGGTCAACCGCCTCGGCGCCGTCGGAGATCTCGCCCGGCTGAGCCAGCAGCAGATGCATGGTCTTGTCCTTGGCTGTGGGGCGGGCCGGCGCGCCGGCGCCTAATCCGCGCCGATCGCGTGTTCTATGGCGGCGCGGTCCAGCCCGGCGAGGCCGATCACCACCAGCCGCGTCTGGCGCGGGTCGCCGCCGAAGGGGCGGTCGAAATAGCTTTCGATCCGCGGTCCCACCGCCTGGATCACCTGCCGCATGGGCTTGCCGGCGATGGCGGCGAAACCCTTGAGCCGCAGGATGTCATGTTCGGCGATCGCCGTCGCGAGGCGGGCGCGAAACGCCGCCGGATCGGCGATTTCGCCCATGGCGATCACGAAGCTTTCGAACGCGTCATGACCGTGGTCGTGATGATGGTCGCGGCGGTCGCCATCCTCGCCACGGTCGTCATGGTCGCCACGGTCGTCATCCTCGCCATGGTCGTCATGGCGATGGTGATGGATCTCGTGTCGCGCCTCCATGTCCGCCTCCGCGCCGATGCCGAGGCCGAGCAGCAGATCGGCGCCCAGCCCGTCAGGCCCCGAGCGCACCAGATGCACGCCCCGGCGCGCCCGCGCCGCGAGCCCGTCGAGCAGCGCCGTCGCGCCCGCCTCGTCCAGCAGATCGGATTTCGCCACCACGATCATGTCGGCGCAGGCGAGCTGATCCTCGAACAGCTCCGACAGCGGGGTTTCATGGCCGAGGCTGTCATCGGCGGCGCGCTGCGCGGCCACCGCCGCCTCGTCATGGGCGAAGCGGCCCGCGGCGGTCGCGGGGCCGTCGATCACGGCGACGACCCCGTCAACGGTGACGCGGTTGCGGATCTCGGGCCAGTTGAAGGCGCGCACCAGCGGTTGCGGCAGGGCGAGGCCCGAGGTCTCGATGACGATGTGCTCGGGCGGGTCGGCGCGCCCCAGCAGCGCCTCGATGGTGGGCACGAATTCATCGGCGACGGTGCAGCAGATGCAGCCGTTGGACAGTTCCACGATGTCGCCGTCGGCGCAGGCCTCGTCGCCGCAGCCCTTCAGCAAATCGCCGTCGACGCCCTCATCGCCGAATTCGTTGATGATCAGCGCGATGCGCCGCCCGCCGGCCCGGGCCAGCAGGTTGCGGATCAACGTGGTCTTGCCGGCGCCCAGAAACCCGGTGATCACCGTCGCCGGGATTTTTTGCGCCGGGCGTTTCGCTGACTTGGCGGTCGCTGACCTGGCGGTCGGGGCCTTGGCGGTCGGGGCCTTGGCGGTTGGGGCCTTGGCGGTTGGGGCCTTGGCGGTTGGGGCGGCGGCGCGCGGCGCGCCGTCGCCCCGGGCGGGCTTCAGGTCATCCATGGGCGGGTTGCGCCGCTGTCAGATTGCCGCGCCGCGCCCAGATCCAGCCTGCCGTCGCGCCCAGCGCCAGCCAGGCGACGGCGGCGACGCCCAGCGCGCGGGCGGCGAACAGCCCGGCCAGCTCCGGCGGCGCGACCCCCGTGAATTCGGCCGGGTGCGGCGCGCCGATGACATGGGGGAGCGCGATCAGCAGCACGCCGCCGAAGCGCCAGAATCCGCCGCCATAGGCCAGCGCCGCGATGCCGGCGACGCTCAGCGCCACCGTGCTCAGCCACCAGACCTGGCGCGTTTCCAGCGCCGCGGCCGAGGCTCCGGGGACCTCCGGCGCCAGCCCCATGGCCGGAAACAGCTGCACCGCGAGGAACCCCGCCATGCCCCAGAGCAGCCCCTGCGCCGCGTCGACGGATCGGGCGCCCATGCGCTCGGCAATGGCGAAGCCCGCGGTCATCAGCAGCGCGAAGCCGCTCATGCTGAGCACCGCGACCAGCGCCGAATAGCCAAGCCGGGTCACGTCGAAGCCCTCGCCGGCGGGCGCCGGGCCGTGGGAATGGGCGTGGCCGTCCTCGGCGATCTGCGCCGCGCCGCCGGCGGTTTCGGCGCCGGCGAAATGGGTTTTCACGCCGGTCTCGTAAAGCT
Source organism: Oceanicella sp. (assembly GCF_056449545.1). Taxonomy (NCBI): domain Bacteria; kingdom Pseudomonadati; phylum Pseudomonadota; class Alphaproteobacteria; order Rhodobacterales; family Paracoccaceae; genus Oceanicella; species Oceanicella sp. Next base: position 71,692 of record NZ_JBWOMN010000016.1, read on the forward strand.
CCGCCTCGAGTATCAGCGGCACGGTCATGGTCTGGTGCAGGAATGCCATGAGCACGCCCGCAGCCACGCCGGCGAACAAGGCGCTGGCGAACAGGGTTTTCAACATGTGACTACCTTTTCAGGCCGGATCGGGGCGTCGGGCGCCGCGCGACCGGCTGTTTGCGCATGACCAGCCCCGCGGCCCGGCGCGCGTGGCGACCGCCCCCCCCTGGCGCGGCGGTCCCGCCGGATTCCCGCGCAGAAGCTGAGGGCAGGGGCTGGCGGCAGGGGCTGGCGACGGGGCTGGCGGCAGGGGCTGGCGGCGGGGCTAGTGGCAGGGGAACGCCACCGAGTGGCGCGTGTCATGGGCGGCGTCATGCACGGTGTCCGAAGCGGCGAAGCCCGCGCCGAAAATCAGGATCCCGCCGACCAGAAGCGCGGAAACGATGGCCGTGAGGCTGGTTTCCGCGTGGGTCGGGGCGGCAATGCTGGCAGTGGTCATGTCGTTCTCCTGTCCCGTCACACCCGACGGGGTTTGGGTTGCGCGCGACATGGCAGGTCTCCTGGCTGATGGATCGGCGGCGCCCCCTTGCGGGGGGCGTCCCGGCGGCCTCGCCTTCCCGCCCCGGGGGGCAGTGGCTTTGCTGAGGCGCGCCATCCACATACAGTCGCGGGGGCGGCTGCGGCTGGGGGCCCCCGGCTTGGGTCGGCCCGTTCCGCATTCCCGTTTTAATCCGGCGGGCGTTTCAGAACGTCCGCGCGGGAACCATGTCAGTCCCTCCACATGCCCGGCTGGCGCGTCGCCTGTCAAGTTCGGAACGCGGCGTTTCAGGGCGTGTTCGCGCCTATTGCGCCGGGCGGCCCGGCGCGCGGTCGCCGGCATGGCGCAGGGCCCAGTCCAGCGCCTCGGCCACGGTCTCGACGCCGCCCCCGGGCGGCGGCGGCGGGCGGGCGATCATGTGCACGCGGATGGCGAGCGTGCGCGCCGCGTCGAGCCGGGCGCGCGCCGGGCCGCCGGAATCGCGGGTCAGCAGATGGGTTATGGCTTCGGCGCGCATCAGCGCGATCTCCGCCGCCTCGTCAAAGGGCGGGCGGGCGTGGATCAGGCGCAGGCCGGCGGGCGGGGGCGGCCCGGCGACCGGGCCGATGACGCGGGCGAGGATCGCCGCATTCGCCGCCATGTCCGCGCCGCCAAGGGCGCGTTCGATCGCCGGCAGCGACCGCCCGCCGGTGGCGGCCAGCGCCCGCGCGCCCGGCGGCAGCCCCGTCACCGCCGCCTCCAGCGTCGGGAACCGGCGCCAGGGCGGCGCGGTGTCCGGCGGTTCGCGCCAGGGCGGCCGGCGCAGGGTCAGGCGCGGCAGGTCGAGCGCCGCGCAGACCCGCGCGGCGCGGGCGCTGATGCGTTCGGCGAAGGGGTGGGTGGCGTCGATCACCGCAGTGATCCCGGCGTCTCGCAGCCGCGCCGTCATCGCCGCCTCGCCGCCAAAGCCGCCGCGCCACGTCTCGACGGCCAGCGGGCGCGGGGCGGCGGTGACCCCGGCCAGCGAGGCGACGCATGGCGCGCGCGCGGCGGCCAGCGCGGCAACCAGGTCGCGCGCCTCCGCCGTGCCCGCCAGCACCAGCAGCGTCATGGCCTGCGCGCGGGCGGGGCGGCGCCGGGGGCGACATCGGCGCCGGGGGCGGGGGCCGCGACGCGGGCGAAAACCTTGCCCTCGCGGTCGATCACCACCGCCTCCAGCGCCACCGGCGCGTCGCGCAGCACGCCGCGCGCGGCGGCGATCACGCCTTCGGCCACCGCGCGCGCCAGATCGGGGCCGGCGTGGCCCAGCGCCTCCAGCGCGGTGTTGGCGGCGCGCACCGGCGCCGGGTCGGCGCCCGCGGCCCGCGCCATCGCCGCCAGCCGTTCGAAATCCACCTGGCTGCGGGCGGAATGCAGGTCCATCGCCCCCTGCGCCAGTTTCGTGAGCTTGCCAATGCCCCCGGCCAGCGTCAGCCGCGCCACCGGGTTGGCGCGCAGGTATTTCAGCAACCCCCCGGCGAAATCCCCCATGTCGAGAAACGCCGATCGCGGCAGATCGGGATAGAGCCGCGCCGCCGCCGCCTCGGACGTCGCGCCGGTGGCCCCCACCACATGCGTCGCGCCCATGGCCCGCGCCACATCGACGCCGCGATGGATCGAGGCGATCCACGCGGCGCAGGAAAACGGCCGCACGATGCCGGTGGTGCCGAGAATCGACAGCCCCCCGACGATGCCGAGCCGCGGGTTCCAGGTTTTCAGCGCCAGCGCCGCGCCGCCGGGCACCGATACGGTGACGTCGAAATCCGCCGGCGCGCCCCGCGCCGCCGCCAGATCGCGCAGCGCGCCTTTCATCATCAGGCGCGGAACCGGGTTGATGGCGGGCTCGCCCGGGGCGATGGGCAGGCCGGGCAGGGTGGCCGTGCCGACGCCCTCGCCGGCGTGAAAGCGGATGCCGGCGCCGGGCGGGGCCAGCGCCACCCGGGCGCGGATCGTCGCCAGATGGGTCACGTCCGGGTCGTCGCCCGCGTCCTTGATCACCGCCGCCTCGGCCCAGCCGCGCCCCTGCGCCGATTCAGCGATGGCAAAGCGCGGGGTCTGGCCGCGGGGCAGGGTGATGGCGACGGCCTCCGGCGGCGCCTCGCCCAGCAACGCGCGCCCCGCCGCCAGCGCCGCCGCGGTGGCGCAGGCCCCGGTGGTCCAGCCGGTGCGCAGTTTCGGAATTGGCTCGGTCATCTGTGCGGATTTGCCTTATCGGGGCGGGGGCTTGCCATGACGGGGCGTCGCGGCGGGCATGCGGGGGCGAGTATAGAAGCAGCCCCGCCTCGCGCAAGCGCGGGCGGGCGTCGGGGCCTGCCCGGGGCCCGCCCGCGCTGACGGGGTTTCAGCGGGGGCGCGCAGGCGCTAGAGGGGGAGACATGACCCGCGCGCTCCTCATCTCCGCCCCGGCCTCGGGGTCCGGCAAGACCGTCCTGACGCTGGGGATCCTGCGCGCGCTTCGCGCGCGCTTCGCGCCGCTGAGCGGCAAATCCGGTCCCGACTACATCGACCCGGCGTTCCACGCCGCCGCCACGGGGCGCGCCTGCCTGACGCTCGACGCCTGGGCAGAGCCGCCCGAGGCGCTGCGCGCCCGGGCGGCGGCGGGCGGCGGCGCATTGCTGGTGATCGAGGGCGCGATGGGGCTGTTCGACGGGGCCGATTTGGGCGACGGCGGCGGGACGGGCGGCGGGGCGGGCGGCGCCGGGTCCAGCGCCGACCTCGCGGCGGCGCTCGGCGCGCCGGTGCTGCTGGTGCTGGACGCGGCGCGCATGGCGCAGACGGCGGGGGCGCTGGTCGCCGGGCTGGCGGCGCATCGCCGCGACGTGAACATCGCCGGGGTGATCCTCAACCGGGTCGGCAGCGCCCGTCACGCCGCCATGCTGACCCGCGCCGTGACGCCGGTGGCGCCGGTGCTGGGCGCGGTCCCGCGCGACGCGGCGCTGGACCAGCCCTCGCGGCATCTGGGGCTGGTGCAGGCGGGCGAGCGCGCGGATCTGGAGCGGTTCCTGCAGGGCGCCGCCCGGGTCGTCGCCGCGCATTGCGACCTTGAGGCCATCGCCGCGCTGGCCCGCCCGCTTCGCGGCGAGGCCCGCCCCCCAGGACCGCTGGCGCCGCTGGGGCAGCGCATCGCGGTGGCGCGCGACGTGGCCTTCGCCTTCGCCTACGGGCACATGCTGGAGGGCTGGCGCGATCAGGGCGCCGAGATCCTGCCGTTTTCGCCGCTGGCCGACGAGGCCCCGGCGCCCGACGCCGACGCGGTGTTCCTGCCCGGCGGCTATCCCGAACTGCACGCCCCGGCGCTGGCCGCGGCCGAAGGGTTCAAGGCGGGCCTGCGCGCCCTGGCGACGCGCGGCGCGCGGATCTACGGCGAGTGCGGCGGCTACATGGCGCTGGGCGCGGGGCTGGAGGACGCCGGCGGCGCCCGTCACGCCATGCTCGGGCTGCTCCGGCTGGAAACAAGTTTCGCCAATCCGCGCCGCCAGCTTGGCTACCGCCGCCTGACCCCGCGCCCCGGCGCGCCGTGGTCCGCGCCGCTGGCGGGTCACGAACATCATCAGGCGGTGACGCTCGGCGCCGCAGGCGCGCCGCTGTTCGACATGGCGGACGCGTCGGGCGCGCCGCTCGGCCCCGTGGGGCTGATCGCGGGCAATGTCAGCGGATCCTTCGCCCATGTCATCGCGCCGGGCCCCTGGGCGCCCCTCGATCGCAGTTGCAGGTAGGGCGGATCCCGATCCGCCATTGGCGCGAGGGTCGCCCGCCGGGCCGCTACGCGCCGCTCCCCCGCAGCCGCGGGTCGGTGATGTCGCGCAGCCCGTCGCCGAGCAGGTTGAAGCCCAGCACCGCCGCGACGATGCACAGGCCGGGCAGCACCGCCAGCTGCGGCTCCATGAAAATCAGCGTCTGCGCGTCGGCCAGCATCCGCCCCCAGGACGGCATCGGCGGCTGCACCCCGAGCCCCAGATAGCTCAGCGCCGCCTCGGCCAGAATGGCGATGGCGAATTCGATGGTCGCCTGCACCACCAGCACCGCCGCGATGTTGGGCAGCACATGGGCGAAGGTGATCTGGACCCGCCCGCGCCCGGACACCTTCGCCGCCAGCACGTAGTCGGTTGACCAGACCTGATTGGCGGCGCCCCGCGTCACCCGGGCGAAGATCGGCACGTTGATGAAGGCGATGGCGAGGATGGCGTTGGTCAGCGACGGCCCGAAGATGGTCGCCAGCATGATCGCGAACAGCAGCGCCGGGAAGGCGAAGCCGAAATCCGCGAGCCGCATCAGGCCCTCCTCGATCCAGCCGCCGAGGGCGCTGGCGCTCAGCCCCAGCGCCACGCCGATCCCGCCCCCCAGCCCCACCGCCAGAAACGCCACCAGCACCGAGTTCTGCGCCCCGGCCATGAGCTGCGAGAACAGATCCCGCCCCATCTGATCGGCGCCGAGCCAGTTTCGCGCCCCCGGCCCCGCGAAGCGGTTCGCGATGTCGATGAAGGCCGGATCGTGAGGGGTCCAGAACGCCGAGACCAGCGCCGCCAGCGCCACCAGCCCCACCAGACCCCCGCCGATCACGAGGCTCACCCGCCCGGAAATCCGCCGCAGGCGCGGATCCGGGTCCGGGTGCCGCGCGGCGAAGGTCTCGGGGATCGCGTCGGCGCCGTCGCCGGGAAGCGGCGCAAGACCCGGGGCAAGCGGCGGCGGGGTCATCGTCGCGCCCTCAGGCGCGGGTCGGCGAAGGCGTAGATCACGTCGACCACGAAATTCGCCAGCACCACGACGACCGCGAAGAACAGCACCAGCGCCTGCACGGTGAACAGGTCGCGATTGGTGATCGACTGGAACACCAGCCGCCCCAGCCCGGGCAGGTAGAACACGTTCTCGATGACGATGGCGCCGGTGATCAGGTTGGCGAACTGCATGCCGATGATGGTGACGATGGGGATCAGCGCGTTGGGCAGCACGTGGCGGCGCAGGGTGGCGCCGGCGCTCAGCCCCTTGGCCCGCGCCGTGCGCGCGTAGTCGAGCCGCAGCACCTCCAGCACCGATGATCGCGTCACCCGCGCCAGGATCGCCGATTGCACCAGGGTCAGCGCCACCGTCGGCAGGATCAGCGACATCAGCGCGGCGCCGGGGTCGTCCCATCCCGCGAAGCCGCCCGGCGGCAGCCAGCGCAGCTTCACCGCGAACAGCATCACCAGCAGGATCGCCAGCCAGAAGGCGGGCACCGCGATGCCGAGCTGGCTGAGCGTCATCACCGCCCAATCCCCCGGCTTGCCGTGATTGGCGGCGGCGAACACCCCCAGCGACAGCGCCGCGATCACCGTCAGCACCGTGGCCCCCAGCGCCAGCGGCAGGGTCACGGGCAGGCGTTCGACGATCAGTTCGGACACCGGCACGTCATAGGTGTAGCTGGTCCCGAAATCGCCGCTCAGCGCGCCGAGGATCCACGCGCCGTAGCGGGACCACATGGGCTCGTCGAGGCCAAGCTGCAGGCGCAGCGCCGCCTGCGCCTCGGGGGTGGACTCCATGCCGAGGATCACCAGCGACGGATCGCCGGGCAGGACATTCATCACCGCGAACACCGCCAGCGAGACCACGAACAGCGTGGCGAACAGCGTGACGAGACGGCGGGCGAGAAAACGAAGCATGGGGATCGCGATTCACCTGAGGAGGATTGCGACGGCGGGGCGGGCGTTGCGCCCGCCCCGCCGGATCGGCGCCGCGCTCAGTTCCAGCGCAGGTCCTTGAGCGGCGTGAACAGCACCGGCGACGAGGCCCAGTAGCCCGACATCTCCTTGCGATACACGCCAAGCTTGGGCAGCTGGAACAGGAATCCGTGCACCGCCTGTTCGGCGATGAAGCGCTGATCCTGCTTGAGCAGCGCGTCAAGCTTCACCGGATCGGATTCCGCCCGGGTGCGCGCCCACAGGTCGTTGAACTCGGCGTTGTCGAAGCCGTAGAAATATTTCGGCCCGCGCGCGAAATTGCCCATGTCGTTGGGCGAGGTGTGGGCGATCACCGTGGCGTCGTAGGATTGCTTCTTGTAGACCTCGCTGATCCAGAATCCCCATTCCACGTTTTCGATCTTGGCGTCGATGCCCACGGCGGCCAGCTGCTGCTGGATGATCTCCCCGGACCGCTTGGCGTAGGGGAACGGCGGCAGGCGCAGGGTCATGGACATGCCCGACTGCCCGGCCTCGGCCAGCAGCGCCTTGGCCTTGGCCGGGTCGTGGGGATACATGCCGGTCAGGTCGACATAGGATTTGTGATGCGGCGGGAACAGGCTGCCGATCGGCGTGCCGTAGCCGTAATAGGCGCCGTCGATGATCGCCTGCCGGTCCAGCGCGTGGCTGATGGCGCGGCGCACCCGGATGTCGTCGAAGGGCGGGCGGGAATTGTTGAGCGCCAGGATCACCTCGCCCTCGGTGGTGCCGACCACCACGTCAAAGCGCGGATCGGCCTTGAACTGGGCCAGCGATTCCGGGGCCGGCATGCCGGGGAAGGCGTCGATGTCCCCCGCCAGCAGCGCCGCCACCGAGGCCGCGGCGTCGGCGATGAAGCGGAACTGGATCTTTTGGGGCGCGTCGGGCGACGCGTCGCGGTGATCGGGGTTCTTCACCAGCGACAGCTGCGATCCGCGGGTCCATTTGTCGAACCTGTAGGCGCCGGTGCCCACCGGGTTGGTCTTGTTGGTCTCGACGCTTTCGGGGGCCACGATCGAGGCGTCGCCCTTGGCGATGTTGAACAGGAAGAACGCGTCGGGTCTGGAAAGCGTGATCACCACCGTGGCCGCGTCCGGCGCCGCCACCGAGGCGATCGGCTTGAAGATGCCCTTGGAGGGATTGACGCTGTCCTCGGCCATGGCCCGGTCATAGGAAAACTTCACGTCGGCGCTGTCGAAATCCGTGCCGTCATGGAACTTCACGCCTTGCGCGAGGCTGAACCTGTAGGTCAGCCCGTCGTCGGAGACCGTCCAGCTTGCCGCCAGATCGGGGATGATCTCGCCGCTTTCGGTGACCGAGGTCAGGGATTCGTAGACGTTGTGGGTCAGCATCCCGTCGATCGAGGCGGTGGCGTCCGCCGTGGGGTCGAGCACCGTGGGTTCCTGTTGCAGGCCGATGGTGATCGTGGATTTCGCCAGCGCCGGGGTCGCGAGGCCGAGGCCGGCGGCCAGCGCGCCGCTCAGGATCGCGGCGGGCAGGCGTGATGCGGCAAGTCGCATTGGGGGCTCCTGTGGTCAATTGCACCGAATCTTTGCACCGAATCAATGCTAGCACGTGGTTAAGATGCATGAATGACGAAATGGCCCGCACCAATCCATCTGCACGGAGTCCCGCATGTTCCGAATCGCCCAGATCACCGATTCCCACCTGGTCGCGGAGGGGGAGCTGTGGAAAGGCTGGCTCGACAGCGCGGCGCGGCTGGAGGCGACGGTGGCCGCGCTGAACGCGCTGGGGCCCGATCTGGTGCTGATGACCGGCGATCTGGTCGATGGCGGCGACGGCCCGGAGGGCGCGGCCCAATACGCCAATGCGGCGCGCATCCTCGCCGATCTGGTCCCGCCGCTGCGCATGATCCCCGGCAATCACGACGATCGCGACAAGATGCGCGCCGCCTTCCCCGACCAGCGGGCGGCGTGGCGCGATCCGGGGTTCCTGCATTTCGCCGAATACGCCGGGCCGCTGCGGCTGCTCGGGCTCGACACCATGGATCCGGGACTGGTGAGCGGGCGGTTCTGCACGGCGCGGCTCGACTGGCTGTGCGCGGCGCTGGAGATCGGCGACGGCCGCCCGACGCTGATCGCCATGCACCACCCGCCCTGCGTCATGGGGCTGGAGATGATGGACCGCTGGGCCTTTGTCGGCGGCGAGGCGCTGGGCGACCTGCTGACCGGGCGCGACGAGGTGCTGCGCATCCTTTGCGGCCATGTGCATTGCCAGGCCGACGCCCATTGGCGCGGGATGCTGGTCTCGGCCAGCCCGGCGGTGTCCGTGCAGCTGTCGCCGACCCTGCCGCGGGCCGCCGGGCCGGTCTATTCCGAAGGCCCGCCGGCGATCCGCCTGCATGACTGGCAGCCCGGCGCGGGACCGGGCGCCGGGCTGACGGTGAAGATCCTGCCGGTGGGCGCGCAGGTGATGGGCGACGGATCCGCCGCCTAGGTTTTCCTTGTCTGGCGCTGCGCGTTCGGTCCGCCCGGATCGGGGGCCGCGCGACCGGTCGCCTCAATGCGGAGCGATCCATGAGCAACCCCAGGAGTCCGGCGCTGGCGGGCCTTGATCATTTCGTGCTGACCGTCGCCTCGATCGAAGCCACGGCGGCGTTTTACAAGCGGGGTCTGGGCATGGAGGCGGAGGTTTTTCATCCCGCCGACGGATCGACCCGCGTGGCGCTGCGGTTCGGCGCCCAGAAGATCAACCTGCACGAGGCGGGGCGCGAATTCGATCCCAAGGCGCGGGCGCCGCGCCCGGGGGCGGCGGATTTTTGCTTGCTGACGGAGGCGCCGCTCGCCGACTGGACGGCGCATCTGGCGGCCGTGGGCGTGGCGCTGGAGCTGGGCCCGGTCGCGCGCACCGGCGCCCGCGGGCCGATCATGTCGATCTACCTGCGCGACCCGGACGGCAATCTGGTCGAAATCGCCCGCCATGACTGATCGCGCCGCCGGCGCGGCGTCTTGCGCATCGGCGCGGCGATGATCGTCGCGGGGCTGGAATGGCTGGGCGCGCGGGCGCGCTTCGCGCTGGCGCTGTCCTGCGCGGTGGCGCTGGCGGCGCCGGGGCTGGCGGCGGCGCTGCGCCCGTTTCTGGCGCCGCTGGTGGTGATGGTCTACGCGCTGTCCATGACCCGGCTCGACCTGCCGGCGCTGGCGCGGAGGCTGGCGCGCCCGCGCCGCGCGGCGCTGGTGCTGGGCCTGTCGCTGGCGCTGCTGGCCGGGGCGACGCCGATCGGCTGGGGCGTCATGCGCGCGCTCGATCTCGGGCCGGACTTCGAGGCGGCGGCGGTCTATGCGCTGGCGGCGCCGCCGATCGCCTCGGCGGCCGGGTTCGCGTTCATCATGGGGCTGGACGCGGCGCTGACGCTGGAGGTCACGGTGGTGTCCTCGATGCTGATGCCGCTGATCGGCCCGGCGCTGATCCACCTGCTGCTGGGCGCCGCGGCGCCGATCCCGGCGCAGGAGATGGCGCTGCGCACCGCGGCGATGATCCTCGGCGGCGTCGCCGTCGCGATGATCGCGCGCCGCGCGCTGGGCGCGGCGCGGATCAATCGCCGCGCCCGGGTGTTCGACGGGCTGGTGGCGCTGGCGATGACGGTGTTCATCATCCCGCTGTTCGACGGCGTCGGGCCGATGCTGCTGGCCCGCCCCGGCCTGTCGCTGGCGTTTCTGGCCATGGGCTGCGCGATCATCCTGATCCCGCATCTGCTGGCGGCGCCGCTGCCGGCGCCGCGCGCGCAGACCGGCGCGGCGGCGTTGGTCTTTGGCACGCGATCCGTGGCGATCTATCTTGCCGCGCTGCCGCCGGACCCGGTGTTCACGTTGTTCGTGGCGCTCTACCAGCTGCCCATGGCGCTGTCGCCGCTGCTGCTCAGGCGGCTATACGGCGCGCATTGATCGCGGCGCCCCCGCGCTGGCGCCAAATAATTTGCGAACTGGCCTGTCGCGCCGGGTTCAGACGCGCTACCAATTTCGCGACGGCGCGCGCCTCGCGCCGCCGTCAGCGTGAAAAATGCGCCGCAAACGGCGCGATTGCGAAAGACCGCGCCGGCATCGGCGCGGCGGGAGGCGTCTTTGAGCGGAAACCGCGCGCATAAGCTCGATCTGTCGCGAAAGGTCTCGGACGAGATCCGCAAGACGACCTGTTACATGTGCGCCTGCCGCTGCGGCATCGATGTGCATCTGAAGGCCGACAAGGCGGGCAGGCCGCAGATCCGCTACATCGAGGGCAATCGCGATCATCCGGTGAACCGGGGCGTGCTTTGCGCCAAGGGCTCGGCCGGGATCATGCAGCATTATTCGCCCGCCCGGCTGAACGCGCCGCTCAAGCGGGTCGGGCCGCGCGGGTCGGGACAGTTCGAGGAAATCAGCTGGGACGAGGCGCTCGACCTCGCCGCCGGGTGGCTGAAGCCGCTGCGCGAAACTCACCCGGAAAAACTGGCGTTTTTCACCGGGCGCGACCAGTCGCAGAGCTTTACCAGTTGGTGGGCGCAGCAGTTCGGCACCCCGAATTACGCCGCCCATGGCGGGTTCTGTTCGGTGAACATGGCGGCGGCCGGGATCTACACCATGGGCGGCGCGTTCTGGGAATTCGGTCAGCCGGATTGGGAGCACACCAAGTATTTCATGATCTTCGGGGTGGCCGAAGACCATGACAGCAACCCCATCAAGGCCGGACTCGGCCGCCTGAAGGCGCGCGGCGCGCGGGTGGTGGCGGTCAACCCGGTGCGCAGCGGCTACAACGCCGTGGCCGACGAATGGCTCGGGGTGACGCCGGGGACCGACGGGCTGTTCATCCTGGCGCTGGTGCATGAACTGATGCGCTCGGGCAATGTCGATCTGGACTACCTGATCCGCTACACCAACGCGCCCTGGCTGGTGATCGACGCGCCGGGCGATCCGGATCACGGGCTGTTCCTGCGCGACGACGAAGGCCGCGCCATGGTCGCGGATCGCGAGACCGAGGCGCTGCACCCCTGGGACGCGCCCTGCAAGCCGGCGCTGAAAGGCCGCTTCGAGGTCAGGGACCGCATCTGCCGCCCGGTGTTCGACCTGATGGCCGAACAGTATGTCGACCCGGTCCACGCGCCCGATGCGGTGGCCGAAAGATGCGGCATCCCGGCGGCGACCATCCGGCGCATCGCCGCCGAACTGGCCCATGTGGCCTTCGCGCAGGAAATCACCATCCACCAGCCCTGGACCGACTGGAAGGGCGAGCGCCACGCGACCATGACCGGGCGCCCGGTCAGCTTCCATGCCATGCGCGGGATCTCGGCGCATTCCAACGGCTTTCAGACCTGCCGGGCGCTGCATCTGCTGCAGATCATCCTCGGGTCGGTCGAACGCCCCGGCGGCTATCGGTTCAAGCCGCCCTATCCCAAGCCGGTGGAGGCGCATCCGACGCCAAGCGCCGCCTCGCGCCCCGGGCAGCCGCTGCGCGGTCCGCATCTGGGATTTCCGCGCGGCCCCGAGGATCTGCTGATCGACGGCGCGGGCAATGCGCAGCGCATCGACAAGGCGTTCACATGGGATGCGCCCATGTCCGCGCACGGGCTGATGCATATGGTGATCTCCAACGCCCATGCCGGGGATCCCTACAAGATCGACACCCTGTTCATGTATATGGCGAACATGTCGTGGAATTCCTCCATGAACACCGGGCGGGTGATGGAGATGCTGGAGGACAAGGACGCGAACGGCGATTACGTGATCCCGCGGATCATCTATTCGGACGCCTATTCCTCGGAAATGGTGGCCTATGCGGACCTGGTGCTGCCTGACACCACCTATCTCGAACGCCATGACTGCATTTCGATGCTGGATCGCCCGATCAGCGAGCCCGACGCCGCCGCCGACGCCATCCGCTGGCCGGTGGTCGAACCCGAGCGCCCCGGCCATGAAGGCGTGCGCGGGTTCCAGAGCGCGCTGCTGGATCTGGGCGTGCGGCTGGGCCTGCCGGGGATGACCGACGAGACCGGCGCGGCGGTCTATGCCGATTACGCCGATTACATGGTGCGGCATGAACGCCGCCCCGGCATCGGCCCGCTGGCGGGCTGGCGCGGGATCGGCGCGGATCACGGGCGCGGCCCCCCCAACCCGGAGCAACTGGAGACATACATCGCCAATGGCGGCTTCTGGAAAGCCGAGATCCCCGAGGAGGCGCGGTATTTCAAGCCCTGGAACGCCGCCTATCAGGACTGGGCGGTGAAGATCGGGCTGTTCGACGCGCCCCAGCCCTATGTGTTCCAGTTGTATGTGGAGCCGCTGGCCCGCTTTCAGCGGGCGGCGGAGGGGCATGGGGCGAATGTGCCGCCCGAGACCCACCGGGCGCGGATACTGGAGACTTTCGCGCCGCTGCCGATCTGGTATCCGCCGTTCGAGGGCGAGAGTCCGACCGACGAGGAGTTCCCGCTGCACGCGCTGACCCAGCGCCCGGCGGCGATGTATCATTCATGGGGGTCGCAGAACGCCTGGCTGCGCCAGATCCACGGGCGCAATCCGCTGTATGTGTCCGGTGATCTGTGGGCGGCCCATGGCTTGCGTGAGGGCGACTGGGTGTATCTGACCTCGCGCCACGGGCGCATCCACGCGCCGGCGGCGCGCATGGACGCGCTGAACCCGAAAACCGTGTGGACCTGGAACGCCATCGGCAAGCGGCGCGGAGCCTGGGCGCTGCGCCCGGACGCGCCCGAGGCGAGCGAGGGCTTTCTGCTGAACCATCTGATCGATGAATTGCTGCCCGAGCGCGGCGACGGGCTGCGCTGGTCGAATTCCGATCCCATCACCGGGCAGGCGGCGTGGTTCGACCTGCGGGTGCGGCTGGAAAAGGCCCCGCGCGCCGCGGCGAGCGCGCCGGACATGGGGCGGCAGGTCTCGCCGGTGGGGATCGGCCCGCGCGAGCGGCGCTATGGGGAGGCGTGGTCATGAGGCGCGTCGCGGGCGCCAGCCACGCCGCTCCCCACCCGCCCGCCCTCGCGTCGCGTCTGACGCCCGCGACGCGCCTTGGCGCGGAGAGGGGGGGCGCATGACCAGTTTGCCCGGCAAGAGCAACCGCAAGCTTGGGCTGGTGATCGATCTCGACACCTGCGTGGGCTGTCATGCCTGCGTGATCTCCTGCAAGGAATGGAACACCGGCGGGCAGGGCGCGCCGCTGTCGGATCAGGATGCGGCGGGGACCGCCTCGGGGACCTTCCTGAACCGGGTGCACAGTTTCGAGACGACCCCCGACAGCGGCGCCGCGACGGTGGTGCATTTCCCCAAATCCTGCCTGCATTGCGAGGACGCGCCCTGCGTCACCGTCTGCCCCACCGGGGCCAGCTACAAGCGGGTCGAGGACGGCATCGTGCTGGTCAACGAGGATCATTGCATGGGCTGCGGGCTGTGCGCCTGGGCCTGTCCCTACGGCGCGCGCGAGATGGACGCGGCGGCCGGGGTGATGAAGAAATGCACGCTCTGCGTCGATCGCATCTACAACGAGACCCTGGCCGAGGAGGATCGCATTCCGGCCTGCGTGCGCAGCTGCCCCGCCGGGGCGCGGCATTTCGGCGATCTGGGCGATCCCGACAGCGATGTGAGCAAGCTGGTCGCGCTGCGCGGCGGATTTGATCTGATGCCGGAAATGGAAACCAGGCCGGTGAACAAGTATCTGCCGCCGCGCCCCCGCGACGAGGCGCCGTTCAACCTCGCCGATCTGGCCGCGCCGGAGGCGACGGGCGCGCTGGGCTGGCTCGACCGCGCGCTGGAAAGGCTGGGCTGATGCATCCGGCGCCGTCGATCATCGTTTTCACGACGCTGTCGGGGCTCGGCTTCGGGCTGATGGCGTTTCTAGGGTTGGGCGTGCCTGGCGTTTCAGGTTGGGTCGCGAGCGTCTATTGCCTGCTGGCGCTGGTCATCGCCGGGGCCGGGCTGGCGGCCTCGACCTTCCACCTGGGTCAGCCGATGCGGGCCTGGCGGGCGTTCAGCCAGTGGCGGTCGTCCTGGCTGTCGCGCGAGGGCGTGGCGGCGGTGGCGACCATGGCCGTGTTCGCGCTTTACGGCGGGCTGTGGGGGGGGGCGGATCTGCGCCTGCCCTGGCTCGGGGCGCTGGCGGCGGCGCTGGCGCTGGCCACCGTGCATTGCACGGCGATGATCTACGCGCAGATGCGCAGCGTGCCGCGCTGGCGCCACTGGTCCACGCCGGCGCTGTTTCTGCTTTACGCGCTGGCCGGCGGCGCGGTTCTGGCGGGGGCGAGCCAGGCGGCGCCGGCGCTGCTGGCGCTGCTCTGGGGGCTGCAGGTCTGGGCCTGGCGGCGCGGCGACGGCGCCCTGGCGGGGTCGGGCGCCAGCATGGAGACCGCCACCGGACTTGGCGGCATGGGCCGGGCGCGGCTGTTGGAGGCGCCCCATACCGGGCCGAACTACCTGACGCGGGAAATGATCTTCGTGGTCGGACGGCGGCGCGCCCGGGCCCTGCGCATGCTGGCGTTGCTGCTGGGCGGGGCCGTGCCGATCGTGCTGCTGGCGCTGATCGGCGGGCTGCCCGCCAAGCACGCCATGGGCCTGCTGGCGGTGATCAGCCACGTCACCGGCGTGCTCTGCGCGCGCTGGCTGTTCTTCGCCGAGGCCGAACACGTGGTGGGGCTTTATTACGGCCGCAAGTAGGGTTTTGCGCTGCGGCCCTCGCGGCTTCGCCGCATCGGGGTCGGTCTGGCGGGGCGGCTCCGCATGTCAGGTCCGGCGGGGCCCGGTTTCGCGCGCGAGCCGGCGGCGCGCCACCTGTTCCAGCGCGCCGCGCCGCCCGACTTCGCGCATCTGCGCGGCCACGTAGTCCAGATGCGCCTCGACGGCCGCGCGCGCCGCATCCGCGCGCCCCGCGATCACCGCGTCGCGAATGGCCCGGTGCTGATCCAGCAGCGATTCGCGCGTGGCGCCCAGCGCGAACAGGGTTTCCCGGTTGTAGAACACCCCGCGCCTGAGCAGCGCGAACATCGAGCGCATCATGTGCAGCATCACCACGTTATGCGCCGCCTCGACGATGGCCATGTGGAAATCGGCGTCGATGCGGGCCTCGTCCTCGGGGCCGGGCCGGGCGTGGGCGGCCTCCATGCGCGCGAACACCGCCTCGATGACGGCGCGGTCGGCGTCGGTGGACTGGGTGGCGGCGCGGGCGGCGGCAAGGCCTTCGAGGTCGCGCCTGAAGCTCAGATAATCGTAGAGCGCCGCGTCATGGGTGGCGAAAAGCCGCACCAGCGGCGGCGCGAAGGCCTCGCCCAGCACATCCGCCACGAACACGCCCGCGCCGCGCCGCGCCGTCAGCAGCCCGCGGGTTTCCAGATCGGCGAGCGCTGCGCGCAGCGTCGGGCGGGACACGTCGAGCCGCTGCGCCAGTTCGCGTTCGGCGGGCAGGCGTTCGCCGGGGCGCAGCACGCCGTGCAGGATCAGCGCCTCGATCTGGCGCGTGACGGCGGCGGAGATCTTTTCGGCCTCGATCCTGCGAAACGGCATGACGCTCACGATTGGTTCGGATTTCTGACCAATATCAAGGCCGGGCTGCGGTGGCCAGCCGCGACAGCCGGTTAACCGTTGCGCAGCTTTCATCGGGCAGGATCCGGCGGTCGAATCAAGAGGATCCGCCCGTGTTCGCCATGCCGTTGACGCTGCGAAGATCCGCGCCGGAGGCCGCGCCGCGCCCGGCGCCCTCGCGCGCTGATCCGGCGGCGGCGGCGGCGGCGATTTTCGCGGACCGGGGCGCGGCGGCGGCGCCCGACCTGCGGGGGCCGAACGGGGCGCTGCCCTCGGGCGCGACGCTGGGCCCGGATCTGACGCTGTTTCATGACGATCCGTCCGGCGGCGTCGCGGTTGCGGCGGTGGCGGACGGGCTGTGGCTGGGGCTCGACGGCGGCGGCGAGTACGTGTCGCTGTCCTTCGCGCCCGACCCGGCGGCGCTGGCGTTGACGCCGGCGCATTTCCTCCGGCTCAGGGCGCGGGTGGCCGGCGCGATCGGGCCGCTATGGCTGCGGCTGTCCATGCGCTGCGACGGGCGCGAGGCGCAGTCCAGCCGCGAGGCCGCGCCGCAGGGGGATCACGTGGAGGCGGCGTTCGATCTGCAGGCGCTCGGCTATCGCGGCGCGCCGCCCGAAGCGCTGTGGGCGGACCTGATCATGACCCCGGGATCGGGGCGCGCCGCCACGGTCAGCGATTTTCAGATTCTTCGCGTGCCGCTGGGCGGTTTTTGACTTCCGGTTTTGGGGAGCGGGGGGGGCTGGAGGCGACGCCGGCGGCGATGTCGCTTGGCGCGGGCGCGCCGGGCGCTTGATGCGCCCGGCGCGACCTTCCAGTTTCGCCGGAGGCCCGGCGGGAAACTCAGCCGCCGGTGGCGCGGACGCCGATGGCTTCGAAAATCGAATCAAGCTCGGCGGCGATGTCGCGCAGTTCGTCGCCGCCTTCCCGCATGTAGGGCGCGAAGACGAAGCTCGGGGTTTTCCATGACAGGGTGGCGGAACCGTCCTCGTCCTCGGTGACGTAAAAGCGGATCGGGGCCTCGATCATCGCCGCGACGCTGGCATTGATCGCGCGCACCGCGAAATCGTTGCGGAACACGCCGATCACCCGGTTGCCGGGGATGTCGAAGCCGCGCTTTCTGGCCATGCCGGTGGGGCCGGCCATGGTCACGAGCCCCATCTTTTCGGCCCGCACCGCGGCGCGCAGCTTGTCGATCAGCGCCGCATGGGGAATGTCGGTGTCAATCACCCGCCAGCCGTCGCGCGGGGCGACGGATCCGGCCTGCGCCGTGGCGGCGACGGCCAGCGCCAGCGCGGCGAGCGCCGCGAGAAGATGTTTCATGGTGGTGTCCTCATGTGATCGGGTTGCGGTGACGGGGTGAAATCGCGGCCAGATCGCGATCAGATCGGAGCGGGTTTCAGCGGCGGGTCCATGCCGATGCGCCCGCGCATCCAGGTGCCCAGCATCGACCCGGCAAAGCCCCAGAGCATCCACCACCAGCCATGCAGCGAGCCCGAGACCAGCCCGCCCAGAAATGCGCCGATATTGCAGCCATAGGCGAGCCGCGCGCCGTAGCCCATGGCCAGGCCGCCGATGATCGCGGTGATCAGGTCGCGGGCCGACAGGTTGAAGACCGGGGCGAATTTTCCGGCCCAGCCGGCGGCGGCGAAAGCCCCGACGACGATGCCGAAATTCATCACCGAGGTGGCGTTGGCGAACACCGAGGCGGCGAGCTGGTTCTTGCGCCAGCCCGACCAGTAGGTCCAGTCGACCACGTCGGCCCCCAGCGCATCGACGATCTTGGCGCCCCAGAGCGCGAAGCCCGCGGTGACCCCCCAGGGCCGCCCGAGCACCAGGAAATTGGCGATCCCCACCAGCGCCAGCGCCGCCGCCCCGACCCAGAGCGGCCACGGTCCGCGCAGGACCGATCCCATGGGGCGCGCGGGTTCCAGCGATCCGTGCGCGCGCCGCTCGATCCAGGCCGAGGCGACCCAGATCGCGCCCAGCGCCATGAGCATCAGCGCCAGCGCCGGCAGCGCCCCGAATTCCTTCAGCAGCGATGTGCCGGCGCGGGTGCGCGGCAGCGCCGCCCAGAAATCCCAGTGCCAGGTGGCCAGCACCGATCCGGCGACGAAAAACGCCAGCGTCACCGCCATGCGCGTCGATCCCCCGCCCACGGTGAACAGGGTGCCCGAGGCGCAGCTGCCGCCCAGCTGCATCCCGGCGCCGAACATGAAGGCCCCGATGGCCGAGGCCAGCCCCATGGGCAGGATCACGCCGCGCGCCGGCAGGCCGATCTCGCGCCCCCATTGCATCAGCGGAAACGACACGATGATGGTGAGCGCGATCAGCAGCATCTGCGCGCGCAGCCCGGCGCCGCGGCGTTCGCGCGACATGCGCCGCCAGCCGGCGGTGAAGCCGAAGCTGGCGTGATACAGCGCGAACCCGGCGAAGCCGCCGATCAGCGCGGCGCCGGCCTGGGGCCAGCCTTTCTGGGCGAAACCAAGCGCCGCCAGCAGCGTCAGCGCAGCGGCGGCGGCGATCAGAACCCGGCGGTTGGGTTCCGCGAGCGTGGCGTTGGTCATTGTGCTATCAGTCTTTCTGCCGGGGGCCGCCTGAGCGGTCGGGCGTGTCGGGGGCTCGTTCCCCGATTCCGCAGGAGGCAGAATGCGCGCAGATCCGCTCGCATGCTCTCACAACTGAGTGAAGCGACAGGACGCCTGCCTCTCAAGGGCCGATTTAGCTTGTATGGCTGACTAGAACGCAATCAACGGACAATCTCAATGCTTACAGACGCAGTCGGACACCAGGTTTCGATGACCAATCCCGGAGCCCTGGAGGCCTGGAACGACACGGTCGCGGCGTTCCTCGCCCATGGCGCGTCAACGCCCGATCATCTTGACGCGACGCTGGAGGCCGAGCCGGGCTTTGCTTTGGGGCATGCGGCGAAGGGATTGTTGCATCTGCTGCTGTCGCGGCGCGAATTGCTGCCGGTGGCGGATCGGGCGCTGGACGCGGCGCGCAAGGCGGTCGCCGGGGGCGGCGCAGACATGCGAGAACGCGAATATGTCGCAGCCCTGGAAACGCTGCGCGCCGGGCGCATGTGGCGGGCGGCGGACCGGATGGACGCGATCGCGGCGCGCTGGCCGGGCGATTCGCTGGCCACGAAGCTGGCGCAGGCGATCCGCTTTCAGCTTGGCGACGCCCGGGGCATGCGGGTTTCCATCGCCGCCGCGGCGCCCGGCTTCGGGATGGATCACCCGCATCTTGGCTACGTGATGGGCTGCCGCGCTTTCGCGCTCGAGGAAAACGGCCTTTATGACGAGGCCGAGAAATCCGGCCGCGCCGGGCTGGAGCTGGCGCAGAACGACGCCTGGGGCCTGCATGCCGTCGCTCATGTGATGGACATGACCGGGCGGCCGGGCGACGGGATCGGGCTGCTGGCCGGCAATCCCGCGCGCTGGGCGCATTGCAGCAATTTCGGCTATCACGTGTGGTGGCATCTGGCGCTGTTTCACATCGAACGCGGCGATTTCCCGCCGGCGCTGGATCTGTATGACCGCCGGGTGAGATGCGACAAGACCGACGATTACCGCGACATCTCCAACGGCGCGGCGCTGCTCACCCGGCTGGAGATCGAGGGCGTGGACGTGGGCGACCGCTGGGAGGAACTGGCCGATCTCAGCGCCAATCGCGTCGATGACGGGCAGCTGATCTTCGCCGATCTGCATTACATCCTCAGCCTGGTGCGCGGCGGGCGGCAGGCGGAGGCGGACGCCCTGTCGGCGCGCATCGCCGCCGACGCCCAGAACATGGACCATGACCAGCACGAGATCGGCGCCGTCGCCGGGGCGCCCGCGGCGCGGGGGCTGGCGGCGTTTCGCGCCGGACATTACGCGCAGGCCCATGCCGGGCTGGCGGCGGCCATGCCCGAGCTGAACCGCATCGGCGGCAGCCACGCGCAGCGCGACGTGTTCGAACGGCTTTGCGTCGAGGCCGCCATGCGCGCCGGGCTGCTGGACGCGGCGGAGCGGGCGCTCGCCGACCGGGCGCGCCGCCGGGGCGCGCATGACGGCTACGAAGACCGGCGCCGCGCGGCGATCGCCGCGCGGCGGGCGGGCGACCTGAACCTCGCCGTCGGGTCGGCGGTCCACTAGCGCATCGGAGCGGAGTTCTGACATGACGCGACGCAGCGCATTTTCCCCAGAGGACGGGATTGGGGCCGGGATTGGGGCCGGCCACGCGCCGACCGATCCGCATGGCCACGCGCAAACCCACGGGCATGGCCATGCGCACGGGCCGGCGCGGCGCCCGCGCGACCCGCGCCTGGATTTCTTTCGCGGGCTGGCGATGTTCATCATCCTGATCGCCCACACGCCGGGCAACACCTGGACCCTGTGGATCCCGGCCCGGTTCGGGTTTTCCGACGCCACCGAGATCTTCGTGTTCTGCTCGGGCATGGCCTCGGCCATGGCCTTCGGCGCGGTGTTCGCGCAGCGCAGCTGGTTCCTGGGCGCGGCGCGCATCGCCTACCGGGTCTGGCAGGTCTACTGGGCGCATGTGGGCATGGTGATCGTGGTCATCGCCTTTCTCTACCTGATCGACCGCAACGGCTGGGGGCTGGAAGGCGTGCGCTACGTGGCGACGGTGCCGGTGGTGCCGCTGTTCGACAACACCGGAGAGGCGCTGCTGGGCCTGCTGACCCTGCGCTGGGTGCCGAATTATTTCGACATCCTGCCCATGTATCTGGTGATCCTCGCCATGGTGCCGCTGATCATGCTGGCGCATCGCGTCGGCGGGGTCTCCGGGGCGGCGGCGCTGGTGCTGGGGTTGTGGCTGGCGGCGCAGTTCGGCTATCTCGACCTGCCCTCGCGGCCCTGGCGCACGGATGTCACCTGGTTCTTCAACCCCTTCGGCTGGCAACTGGTGTTTTTCACCGGCTTCGCCTTCGCCATGCGCTGGCTGCCGGCGCCGCCTGTGACCCGCGGGCTGGTGATCGCCGCGATCGTCGTGGTGGTCACGGCGCTGCCCTTCGCCTGGTTCAAGATCCATCAGGGGATCTACCTGCCCTATGACTGGGCGGTGACGCGCTGGATCGCCGACGCCCGCGCCGCCACCGATTTCCTGTGGTGGAAAAGCTGGGTCGGGGCGTGGCGCTACCTGCATTTCATGGCGGTGGCGTATCTGGCCTGGGTCTCGGTGGGGCCCGGCGGGGTGCGGCTGGCCAGGGGCTGGGGCGGGCTCGGCCCGCTGTCACGGCGCGGGATGTGGGTGGCGGGCGCGGTGGCGCTGGCGACCGTCCCTTACGCCTATATCGAACAGATCGCCGAATACGCGCCGCTGCTGAACGCCGGCATCGTGCTGATCTACGGCGACGCGGCGCGGGCGGTGCTGGGGTTCGATTTCCTCGTCGACGAGCAGCGCATCGGGCTGTTCCAGTTCATCCACCTGATCGCGCTGGTCCCGCTGCTCTGGTCGCTGATCGGCATGCGGGCGCGGGCCTGGATCGGCGGCGTCGGCTGGGTGGCGCTGGTGCCGGTGATCCGCAAGGTCGGCCAGCAGTCGCTGGCGGTGTTCCTGGTGTCGATGCTGCTGGGGCGGTTCAACGGCTGGTGGCTTGACATGATCGGGCGCGACGTCTGGACCCGGGCGCTGGTCAACGGGACCGGCATTCTGGCGCTGATCGCCACCGCGTATCTGGTCGGCTGGTTCAAGTCGCAGCCATGGCGGGCGCCCCATGCTGCGAAAGCGCCGCGCCGCGCGAAACCCGGGGCGACGGCGGACGGCGCGCGCGGCGTTCGCCATCGCCCCGCCGCCCTTGGAACCCCGGCGGAATGAGGCCATGATATTGTCGCGCATTGATGACAGATTGACCCGACGCGCTCAGACCCGTCGCCCGGCGGGTGACGCGGATGACCGCCGGACAGCCGCGCGCGGAGCGTATCGCAAAATGGGGCGGATTGCATGAAATACATTCCTTCCAAGGCCTTGATGCCGCTGCTGCCCTGCCCCGAGGCAGGCGGGTCGGTGGTGGTCGCCCAGCTTGGCCAGACGCTGGACGGGCGCATCGCCACCGTCACCGGCGCCTCCAAATACATCAACGGCGCCAGCGCGCTGGACCACCTGCACCGGCTGCGCGCCCATGTGGACGCGGTGATCGTCGGCATCGGCACGGTGGCCGCCGACGACCCGCAGCTGACCGTGCGCCGCGTCGACGGGCGGCATCCGGCGCGGGTGGTGATCGACCCCAACGGCCGCATGCAGCCGGACGCCAGATGCCTGCATGACGCCGCCGCGCCGGTCTGGGTCGTGACCCGCGCGGGCCTGACCCCGCCCGCCCCGGCGCGCGCCGTCCATCTTCAGGCGCGCGACGGCTGCTTCGCCCCGGTGGAGATCGTCGCGGCGCTGGCGGAACGCGGCATGCGGCGCATTCTGGTCGAGGGCGGCGCCGACACGCTGGCGCGCTTCATCGACGCGCGGGCGGTGGATCTGCTGCACATTCTCATGGCGCCGATGATTCTGGGATCGGGCAAGGCGGGGTTCCGGCTGTCGCCGATCCACGAACTCGACGAGGCCCTGCGACCGGAAACCAAGGTGCACATGTTCGATGACGGCGACGTGCTGTTCACCTGCGACATGCGCCGCAGCTGGGAAAGGGATTGACGCCCATGAGCTATCACTGGAGCCAGAAAACCCTGCATTGGCTGATCGCCCTGCTGGTGATCGCGCAGATCCCGGTCGGCGTGATCATCGCCGGCTATGAATCCGCCATGGTCAAGATGGTCGATTCGGCGCTGGGCAAGGGCGGGTTCAACCTGATCTACGACCTGCACAAATCGGTGGGGCTGACGATTCTGGGGCTGATGATCCTGCGCGTGGTGGCGCGCGCCACGTTGGGCGCGCCGGATTACCGCCCGCCGCTGGCGCTGTTGGAACGGCTGATGTCGCGGCTGGTGCACGGATTTCTGTATCTGCTTTTGCTGGTCACGCCGATCGTCGGCTGGCTGGGCGTCAGCCTGTATCCGGCGCCGGCGCCGTGGTTCTTCCTGTTCAACGCCCGGCTGCCGCTGGAAAAGAACCGCGCGGTGTCGGAATTCCTGCTGCAGGACGTGCACGGGCCGCTGGGGCTGCTGATCGCCATTCTGGCGCTGGCCCATGTCGCCGCGGCGTTCAAGCACTGGCTGGTCAATCGCGACGCGGTGATGCAGCGCATGACCCGCTAGGGTTTCGCTTCATTTCGCATGCCGTCGGGCGCGCGCGTTCAGGCGGGCAGGGCCAGAATGTCGACATGGCCGATGGTCACGGCGGCGGCGGCGCGGCGCGCGGCGCGCCAGTCGGCGAGGTCGGCGGGGGCGAGGGCGCCGGTCTCGGCCACCGCCTCGGCCGCGCCGTCGGCCAGCGCCCGGATCAGCGCCGTCTGCCCGGCCCCCAGCCGCCACGGCGACGCCGCCGTGAACACCCGGCGCCCGCCTGCGCGCAAGGCCCGGGCCAGCAGCGTCGCCGCCTCTGGACCGGCGGCGCATCCAAACCCCTTGTCGCCGCGCTGATGGGCGTGGAACGCGGCGAGCGCGCGGGGCTCCGCCGCATGCGCGGGGGTCCAGGTTTCGGCGCCGTCGTAATTCAGCGCCGCGTAGACCGCCGCCCCCTCGGGCAGCGCGGCGGCGAACGCCTCGATCCATGCCGGCGAGCACAGGTCGAACAGCGCCGAGGCGGTGATCAGATCGGCGCCCGCCAGCGCCGCCCCCGCCGCCCCCGCCGCCCCCGCCGCCCCCGTGGCCCCCGCCGCGTGCGCCAGGTCCGCGCGCAGGGTCCGGGCGCCGCAGCGCCGGGCGGCCTCGGCCAGCAGGGCCGGGTCGTGATCGGTCAGCAGCCAGTCGGCCCCGGGGAGGCGCGCGGCGAGGGCGCGATGGCTGGCGCCGGTTCCGCAGCCCAGATCAACCACCCGCAGCGTTTCCCGCCCCGCCGCCCATTCGCCGAGCCGCGCCAGCAGTCCGCCGTCGCGCGCCGCGCGGTCGGCGGGTTCGCGCAACGCCAGCCAGTCGCTGGAAAAGCCGCTCATGACGCCGCCCTGACGGCGTCGAGCACGATGCGCGCCGTGTCCGCCCAGCCGGGCAGATCATCCGCGCGTTTTCGGGCGCTGTCGCCCAGCCGCCGCCGCGCCGGGGGCGACCCGATCAGCAGCGCCAGCAGGTCGGCCAACGCGCCCGGGTCGTCGGGCGGGGCCAGCAGTCCGGCGCCGGGCGTCACCACCTCGGGGATCGCCCCGGCGCGGGTGGCGACGACAGGCAGGCCGCGCATCATCGCCTCGGCCAGCACCATGCCGTAGCCCTCGTAGCGCGAGGGCAGGCAGAAGATGTCGGCCTCCAGATACAGCGCATCGAGCTTTTCGGCGGCCACCGCGCCGGGCAGGGCGATGCGCCCGGACAACCCGGCGCGGGCGATCTGGCGCATGAGCCGGGCCGCGGTTTCGGGTTCGCGATCCAGCGGCCCGGCGATGACGCAGCGCCACGGCGCCTCGCGCAGGGCCTCCAGCGCCGTGACCAGCAGATCAAACCCCTTGCGGCGGCTGATCGTCCCGACCCCGAGGATCAGCGGCGGATTTCCCGCCAGCGCCGCGCGCGGGGCGGGGTCGAGCCCCGGTTGCGCCACGGCGATCTTTTCGGGGGCCACGCCCAGCCGGTCGCGCAGGGTGGCGGCGGTGACATGGCTGGTGACGATCACCCGGGCGCAGGCGGCGAGCGCCGCGGATTCCGACGCGATCAGCCGCGCGGCCTGCGCCGCGCCAAGCCCCGGCTCCATGCCCAGCGGATGATGGCACAGCGCGATCAGCGGCCCGGGCAGGGCGGCCAGGGCATCGGCGGGCAGCGCGCCAAGCGCCAGCCCATCGACCAGCAGTGCGCCGGGCGCGGCGCGCAGCGCGCCAAGCGCGCGCGCCAGCGTCGCGGCGTCCGGGCGGGGAAAGCCGTCGGGCAAGGGCAGATGCCGCAGCGCCCCGTCCGCGGCCCCGATCACCCGCCGGTCATAGACATAGCCGCCCGTGGGCGCGGCCAGATCGCCGGGAACGGCGAAATCGGCCAGCGGGGCGGCTGGGGTCACACCGCGCCCTCGTACCAGGCCCGCGCCACATGCGATTCGTTCAGCTTGACGCGGATCTTCTCGATGCCCTCCGACCCCGGGCCGAGGTCGCCGGCCTTCGCCGCCGCCGCCAGCGCGTCAAACACATGCTTGCACAGGTATTCGGTGGTGGTGAGGCGCCCGGGCAGGGTCTCGTCCAGATTGGCGAAATTCAGCGGTTCGAGCGCCGCTTTCAGCGCCTCATGGGCGCGGCCCATGTCCACCACGATGCCGAATGCGCCGAGGTCTTCGCGAAAGAACGCGACATCGACGACATAGGTGGCGCCGTGCATGTTCTGGGCGGGTCCGAAAACCTCGCCCTTGAGGGAATGGGCGATCATGATGTGATCGCGGACTTCGACGGCGTACATGGCGGCCCCAGTTCGTTTGGCGTTGCGGTTGGCGTTGCGGTTGGCGTTGGGCGCCCCGGTTTCAGGGCGCGGGATAGTCTATCACGGTGGCGATCCCCGGCGCGTCCGGGGCCAGCAGGTCGGGCAGGCGCGCGGGCAGGTCGGCAAACGCCACCGGCGGCGCGATCAGCGCGTCAAGGGCAGGGTCATCCAGCAGTTCGATCGCCTTGGCAAGCCTGCGCCGGCAGTCCCAGCGCGGCGCGCGGGCGGGCGGCACGCGCCCGACCTGCGAGGACGCGATGCTCAGGCGCCGGGCGTGGAAGGCGCCGCCGAGCGACAGGGTGACCGGGCGGTCGCCATGCCAGCTCATCTCCACCAGCCGCCCTTCGGTCCCGAGGCTGTCCAGCGCCGCCTGCAGCCCCGACGCGCTGGCCGAGCAGTTGAAGGCCACGTCGCAATCCCGGGGCAGATCGGTTTCATTGCAAGGAGTAACGCGAAGTTCACCCGCCGTGTCGGTGCGGGACGCTATCTTGTCTGTCAGGAACGCCTCGCAACCGGGGATGCGGGCGGCGAGGCGGGCGACGAGGCAGCCGATCAGCCCGGCGCCGACCACCAGCACCCGGTCGCCGGGGGCGAGCCCCGCGTCCCAGACCGCGTTCAGCGCCGTTTCCATGTTGGCGGCGAGCGTCGCGCGGCGGGACGGCAGGGCGTCGGGCAGGGGCAGACAGGCGGCGGCGGGCAGCCGCGCGCGGGTCTGGTGAGGGTGCAGCGCGAACACGCGCCGGCCAAGGAGGGAAGCGGGGCCATGCTCCACGACGCCGACAAGCGCGTAGCCGTAGCGCACCGGGAAGGGGAAATCCCCGCCCTGCATCGGCGCGCGCATGCGGGCGTATTCGCTTTCCGGCACGCGGCCCTCGAACACCAGCCGTTCGGTGCCCCGCGACAGGCAGGACGCGATGGCGCGGATTTCGACCTCACCCGCCCCGGGGTCGCCCGGCAGCGCGATGGGTCGCAGTTCGGCCAGTCGCGGTTTGGCGTAGCAAAGCGCCTCGGCGTCCATGTCGGGCGAATCCTTCGATTTTTTCCAGGCGGCGTCGCATGCAGATTAGAAATCTGCGCGCCCGCGTCCAGACGGCAGGCCATCACATGACCGACACCGCGCTTGTTTCCCTGTCCGCCGAGACCCGCGACGCGCTTACCCCGGCGGGGTTGCAGGACCGCCGGGACCTGACCCGGCGGCGCATGATCGTCGCCGCGCTGAACGGGGTCACGCTGCTGACCATCGGCTGGGGGGTGGCGCAGGTGTTCGGGACCGGCGGCTGGTCGGTCGCCGACGTGATCATCTTCGTCTGTTTCCTGATCGGCGCGCCCTGGACCGTCATGGGGTTCTGGAACGCGGTCATCGGGCTGTGGCTGCTGCATGGGCGGCGCGACGGCGCCGCCGCGGCCGCGCCGCATCTGCAGGACCAAACCGCCGCGCCGGTGCGCCTGAAAACCGCGGTGCTGATGACCCTGCGCAACGAAGCCCCCGACCGGGCGTTGGGGCGGCTGGCCGAGGTGCGCCGTTCGCTCGACGCCGCCGGCGAGGGCGAAAAGTTCGATTTCTTCGTGCTCTCGGACACCACCGACCCGCAGATCGCCGCCGAGGAGAAGGCCGCCATCGAACGCTGGCGCGCCCGCCTCGGCCCGCGGCTGATCTACCGCCGCCGCACCCGCAATGACGGCTTCAAGGCCGGCAACATCCGCGATTTCCTGCGCCGCTGGGGGCGGGAGTACGACCTGTTCCTGCCGCTCGACAGCGACAGCCTCATGGCGGGCGAGGCGATCCTGCGCATGGCGCGGGTGATGCAGGCGCATCCCCGGCTCGGCATTCTGCAGAGCCTGGTGGTGGGCACGCCGGCGCGATCGGGTTTCGCGCGCATCTTCCAGTTCGGCATGCGCCACGGCATGCGCAGCTTCACCATGGGCGCCGCGTGGTGGCATGGCGATTGCGGGCCGTTCTGGGGGCATAACGCGCTGGTGCGCGTGGCCCCGTTCCGCGCCCGCTGCGCCCTGCCGGTGCTGCCGGGCAGGCCGCCGCTGGGGGGGCATATCCTCAGCCATGATCAGGTCGAGGCGGCGCTGATGCGCCGCGCCGGCTACGAGGTGCGGGTGATCCCCGTCGAGGGCGCGAGCTGGGAAGACAACCCGCCGACGCTGCTGGATTTCACCCGCCGCGACCTGCGCTGGTGTCAGGGCAACATGCAGTATTTCCGACTGCTCGGGATTCGCGGCCTGCCGCCCATGAGCCGCTTTCAGCTGTTCGCCGCCATCGCCATGTATTTCGGGGCGCCGGCCTGGATGCTGATGATCTCCGCCGCCGCGCTGAAGCTGGTGGAGCGGGATTTCGCCAATGTCGATTTCGCCTTCGGGCTGGCGATGTTCATGATCATGTTCGCGGTGTCGCTGTTTCCCAAGATCGCCGGCTGGATCGACATCGCGCTGCAGGACGGCGGCGCGGCGCGCTATGGCGGGCGCGGACGCTTCGCCGCCGGGGCGCTGGTCGAAACCGTGTTTTCGATGCTGCTGGCGCCGGTGGTGGCGTTCCGGGTGACGCTGTTCCTGATCGGGCTGGGTTTCGGGCGCTCGGTGATCTGGGGCGCGCAGCATCGCGACGCCTACGCGCTGGGCTGGGCCGAGGCGGCCCGGGGGCTGTGGATGCAGACCGTGTTCGGGCTGTCGCTGGGCGCGGCGATCTGGGTTTCGGCCCCGCAGGCGCTGATCTGGGCGGCGCCGGCGCTGACCGGGCTGGTGCTGGCGATCCCCTTCGCGGTGCTGACGGCGGCGCCCGGTTTCGGGCGGTTCTGCCTGCGGCGTCGGCTGTGCGCCGTGCCCGAGGAATTCATGGACATCGAAAGCCTGCGGGCCGTCGCGCGGCTCGACGCCGGGCCCGGGTCGGCCCCCGCCGCCGCCGCCGCCGGACCGGATCGCGTCGCCGCCTGAAACCGCTTCGGGGCGCGCAACCCTTCCGCTGGGCTGCGAAAAATTAGCGGTTCATTGCGCCATCGCCATGAAACACGGGCGAATCTTCGATTCAGCCCGCAAATCCTTCGAAAAATTCGCACGGGGTTGCGAATGTCCCTGCGGCGCGCGCGGGGCATTGACGGAATCGCCAATCGAACGTCAGGATTCGCGCCGGAAAACGCGAGGAGCCGGACATGCTTGAACACCCCTATCTGCTGTTTCTGGGCGATGCGCCCGACGCCCTCGCCGCCAAGGTGGCGCAGGGGATTCACGACTGGCGCCCCGACGCCTCGGTGGGCCAGTTCCGCATGCCCGGCTGCAACGCCGACATGGGTCTGCGCGACATGACCATCGACGAGGCGGTGGCCGCCGGCGCCCGCACGCTGGTGATCGGGGTGGCCAATCGCGGCGGCATGATCTCGCCGGCCTGGATCGCGGTGCTCAAGGAGGCGCTGAACGCCGGCATGGACGTCGCCTCGGGCCTGCACAACCTGCTGCGCGACGAACCGCTGCTGGTGGAGGCCGCCGAACACGCCGGCCGGGCGCTGCACGACGTGCGCGTGCCCGAGGTCGAGTTCCCCATCGCCAACGGCAAGCGGCGCAGCGGCAAGCGCTGTCTTGCCGTGGGCACCGATTGTTCAGTGGGCAAGATGTACACCGGCATCGCCATGGAGCGCGAGATGCGCGCGCGCGACATGAACGCGACGTTCCGCGCCACCGGGCAGACCGGCATCCTGATCACCGGCGACGGCATCCCGCTTGACGCAGTGGTCGCCGATTTCATGGCCGGGGCGGTGGAATGGCTGACCCCGGACAACGATCCCGGGCATTGGGACCTGATCGAGGGGCAGGGCAGCCTGTTCCATGCCTCTTTTTCCGGCGTCACCATGGCGTTGATCCATGGCGGCCAGCCTGACGCGCTGGTGCTGTGCCACGAACCGACCCGCGCCCATATGCGCGGCCTGCCCGATTATCAGCCGCCCTCGCTGGAGGATCTGCGCGACGTGGCGCTGCGGCTGGCGCAGGTGGTGAACCCGGATTGCAAGGTGGTGGGGATCTCGGTCAACACCGCGGCGCTGTCCGAAGAAGAGGCGCTGGATTACCTCGCCGCCGTGGAAAGGCAGATGGGCCTGCCCACGGTGGACCCGTTCCGGCAGGGCGCCGCGCGGCTGGTGGATGCGCTGGGATGACCGGCCCGGGCCCGGGCGGCGCACGTCTGAGCGTCAGGCGCGACGTGTTCGCCATGCGCGAGGCGTTCACCATTTCGCGCGGGTCGCGCACCGAGCAGGCGGTGGTGACGGTCCGGCTTGACGACGGCGCCCATCGCGGCCGGGGCGAATGCACCCCCTATCCGCGCTACGGCGAAAGCGTCGAGGGGGTGATCGCCGAAATCGAATCGCTGGCCCCGGAGCTTGCCGCCGGGATGGACCGCGCGGCGCTGCAGGCCCGCCTGCCCGCCGGGGCGGCGCGCAACGCGCTTGACTGCGCGCTGTGGGATCTGGAGGCCAAGCGCAGCGGCCGCCGGGTCTGGGAACTGGCCGGATCGCCCGCTCCGAAACCGGTGATCACCGCCTTCACCCTGTCGCTCGCCGATCCCGCGACCATGCGCGCCAAGGCCGCCGAGAACGCGCATCGCCCGCTGCTGAAGGTGAAGCTCGGCGGAGAGGGCGATCTGGCGCGGCTGGAGGCGGTGCGCGCCGGCGCGCCCGACGCGACGATCATCGTCGACGCCAACGAGGGCTGGAGCATCGAAAGCTACGCCGCACTGGCCCCGGTCATGCTGCGGCTGGGCGTCGCCATGGTCGAACAGCCGCTGCCCGCCGATGACGACGCGGCGCTGCTGGGCGCGGCCCGGCCGCTGCCGGTCTGCGCCGACGAAAGCTGCCATGATCGCGCCTCGCTGCCGTCACTGGCCGGCAAGTATGATTTCATCAACATCAAGCTCGACAAGACCGGCGGACTGACCGAGGCGCTGGCGCTGCGCGACGCGGCGCGCGCGGCGGGCTATCGGGTGATGGTGGGCTGCATGATGGGCTCGTCGCTGGGCATGGCCCCGGCGGGGCTTGTCGCGCAGGGGGCCGAGATCGTCGATCTCGACGGCCCGCTGCTGCTGGGCGAGGATCGCGACACGCCGATCTTCTATGATGCGTCGGGGATGCACCCGGCGGATCCGGCGCTTTGGGGCTGAGGGCCCGGAAACGAAAACGAGGGGTTGGGGCATGAGCCGCATTGTCTACGTGAATGGAGATTATCTTCCCGAGGAAGACGCGAAGATCTCGATCTTCGACCGCAGCTTCCTGATGGCGGACGGGGTCTACGAGGTCACCACGGTGCTCGACGGCAAGCTGCTGGATTTCGCCGGTCATGCGCGCCGGCTGGCGCGCTCGATGGCGGAGCTGTCGATGACCCCGCCCTGCGACGAGGATGAATTGCTGGCCATCCACCGCGAATTGCTGGCGCGCAACGACCTGACGGAAGGGCTGATCTATCTTCAGGTGTCGCGGGGCAGCGCGGACCGGGATTTCGGCTGGTCCGAGGACATCGCGCCGACGCTGGTGCTGTTCACCCAGGTCAAATCGCTGATCGACAGCCCCGTGGCCGCGGCCGGGCTGAAGGTGATCTCGATCCCCGATCAGCGCTGGGCGCGGCGCGACATCAAGACCGTGCAGCTGCTGTTCCCGGCGCTGTGCAAGATGGAGGCGAAGGCCCGGGGCAAGGATGACGCGTGGCTGGTCGAGGACGGTCAGGTCACCGAGGGCACCTCCAACAACGCCTATATCGTCAAGCCCGACGGCACGCTGGTGACGCGCGAGTTGTCCAATTCGATCCTGCACGGCATCACCCGCGCCGCGGTCCTGCGTTTCGCGCGGGAAGCCCAGATCAGGGTCGAGGAGCGCCCCTTCACCATCGAGGAGGCGAAATCGGCGGCGGAGGCCTTCATCACCTCGGCCTCGACCTTCATCACCCCGGTGGTGGAGATCGACGACGTCGAGATCGGCGCCGGGGCGCCGGGGCCGACCGCGCGGCGGCTGCGCGAAATCTATATCGAGGAAAGCCGCAAGACCGCGATCTGAACGGGTCGGCCTTTCCCCCATTTCCGGCGTTGGCGCGCCGCGCGTCGCGGTGCTAGGGTCTGGCCGGGGCCGGCGCCGGTCGCGGCGGCTGGCCAGGGGGGCGCAGGGGGCGAGCGGAGATGACGCAGGTGACTGGCCAACGGTTCGGCGGCGACGGCATCGCGGGTTTCGCCGCGCGGGGGGGCTGAGGCGATGCGCGAGCGGCTCGCCGGTCTCAGTCAGGCGCTGATGCTGATCCCCGGTCTCAGCGGCCATGAAACCCGCGTGCGCCTGCGCCTGGCGCGCGAATTGGAGGCGCTGGGGCTGGCGCATCGCACGGACCGGCTCGGCAATCTGATCGCCACCATCGAAGGCGACGCGGACGCGCCCTCGGTGATGCTGTTCGCGCATATGGACCAGCTTGGTTTCGTCATCCGCCGCATCGAGCCCGACGGGTTCCTGCGCGTCGAACGCCTTGGCGGCGTGCCCGAAAAAACCCTGCTGGCGCAGGAAATGGTCATCAGCGTCGAAGGCGCGGACCTGCCCGCGATCTTCGCCAGCAAGAACCACCACGCCACCGCGCCGCAGGAAAAGCACCGGGTCACGCCCTATCCCGAACTGTATCTCGACGCCGGGTTCGAATCGGCGGCCGAGGCCCGCGCCGCGGGGGTCGAGATCGGCGCCCCGGTGGTCTACGCGCCGCGCGCGCTGCGCATCGGCGCCCATCGGCTGGCGGGCACGGCGATCGACGATCGGGCCGCCTGCGCGGTGGTGATCGAGGCGGCGCGCGGGCTGCTGGAGGCCCCGCGCGGTCCCCGGGTGCACGTGGTGTTTTCGGTGCAGGAGGAATTCAACCTGCGCGGCGCGCTGCCCGCCGCCCGCGCGCTGGCCCCCGACATCGCCATCCAGATCGACCTGACCATGGCCAGCGACACCCCCGACATGCAAGGCGTCGGCGAGGTCGGGCTTGGCGCCGGCGCCGCCATGTCGCTGTATTCCTTTCACGGGCGCGGCACGCTCAACGGGCTGATCCCGCATCCCGCCCTGCCGCGCCTGTTCGCCGAGACCGCCGCCGCCGAGGGCCTGGCGCTGCAGCGCGCCGCCAATGCCGGCGTGCTGACCGAAACCTCCTATGTGCAGCTTCTGCACGCGGGCGTGGCGGCGATCGACATGGGCTTTCCCATCCGGGCCAGCCATTCGGCGCGCGAAATCTGCGACCTGCGCGATCTGGAGGGCCTGACCCGGCTGCTGATCGCCGCCATCGGCCGGATCGGGCCGGATTTCAGCCTCGATCGCGACGATTTCATCACCTGAGGAGTTCCGCCCCATGACCTGTTTTCTGGGCGTCGACATCGGCACGTTCGAAACCAAGGCGGTGCTGAGCGACGCCTCGGGCAAGGTGCTGGCGCAGGCCGCGCATCGCCACGAGATGCGCGTGCCCCGCCCCGGCTGGGCCGAGCATGACGCCGAAAACGACTGGTGGGGCGATTTCGTGCATGTCACCCGCGCCGTGCTGGCGCAAAGCGGCGTCGCGCCCGAAAGCGTCGCCGCGATCGGCTGCAGCGCCATCGGCCCCTGCATGCTGCCGGTGGATGGCGACGGGCGGGCGCTTGACACGGCGGTGCTCTACGGGGTCGACACCCGCGCGCAGGCCGAGATCGCCGAACTGACCGATCGCATCGGCGAGGCGGCGCTGCTGACCCATTGCGGCAACGCCCTGACCACGCAATCGGTGGGGCCCAAGATCCTGTGGCTGGCGCGCAACCGGCCCGAGATCTTCGCCAAGGCCGCGAAGATCGTGTCGGCGACGACGTTTCTGGTCCAGAGGCTCACCGGCGAATGCGTGATCGACCATTACACGGCGGCCGGGTTCAGCCCGCTTTACGACGCCGGGGCGCAGGCCTGGAGCGACGCGCTCGCCGGGGACGTCATCGGGCTGGATCGACTGCCCCGGCTGGTCTGGTCCAACGAGATCGTCGGCGGCGTCACCGCCCAAGCGGCCGCCGCCACCGGGCTCGCCCCCGGCACGAAGGTGATCGCGGGCACCATCGACGCTGCGGCCGAGGCGATCAGCGTCGGGGTCGAGGCCCCGGGCGACATGATGATGATGTATGGCTCCACCATCTTCATCATCCAGATCACCGCCGCGCGCAGCCGCGACGCGCGGCTGTGGTATGCGCCCTGGCTGTTTCCCGGCGCGCACGCGGCGATGGCGGGGCTGGCGACCAGCGGCACCCTCACCCACTGGTTTCGCGACCAGATGGCGCGCGATCTGGACCCGGCGCGCGCCTTCGCGACGCTGGCCGAGGAGGCGGCGGCATCCCCGCCCGGCGCCAATGGATTGCTGCTGCTGCCGTATTTTTCCGGCGAACGCACGCCGATCCACGACCCGAACGCGCGCGGCGTGTTCTTCGGGCTGGATCTGACCCATACCCGGGGCGACATGTATCGCGCCCTGCTCGAAGGGGTGGCGTTCGCCGCCGGCCATGTGATCGAGACGTTTCGCGAAACCGGGCAGCCGCCTTCAAGAGTGTTCGCGGTGGGCGGCGGCACCAGGAATCGCATCTGGACGCAGGCGACCTCGGATGTCACCGGATTGCCGCAGATCCTGCGCGAACGCACCTTCGGCGCGTCCTATGGCGACGCCTATCTGGCGGCGCTGGCGGTGGGCGCGGCCCGCCCGGGCGACATATCCGCATGGAACCCGGTGGCCGCGACCATGGCGCCTGACCCGGATCTGGACTATGCCGCGCAATACGCGATCTGGCGCCAGGTCTATGAGCGCACCAGGGACCTGATGGCGGCGCTGCCGGGCGCCTCGCCGGCTACTTGACCGCGCCCGCCGTCATGCCCTTGATGATGTAGCGTTCCAGAAAGATCCCGATCAGCACCAGCGGCAGGATCGCCGCCGTCGACAGCGCCGCCATGGACCACCAGTTGATGCCCTGCGATCCGGTCTGGCTCGCCACCATCACCGGCAGGGTCTTGGCGTCGCTCGAGGTCAACAGCGCGGCGAAGAAGTATTCGTTCCAGGTGAGGATCAGGCTGAGGATGAAGGACGCCGCCATGCCCGGCAGGGCGATGGGCATGACGATGCGCGCGAAGGCCCCCCAGGCGGACAGCCCGTCCACCAGCGCCGCTTCCTCCAGTTCGACCGGGATGCCGTTGAACTGGTCATGCATGATCCAGATGACGATCGGCAGCACCATCAGCGTGTAAAGCAGGATCAGCCCGATGCGGGTGTCCAGCAGCCCGAGTTCGCGATAGAGCACCAGGAAGGGCAGCGCCAGCACCACCGGCGGCAGGATCAGCTGGCTGAGGAAGAAGAACGAGATGTCCTTGTTCCTCATCGGCCCGAACTTGTAGGAAAATCGGCTGAGCCCGTAGGCGGCCAGCGAGCCCAGCGTCACCGCCAGAAAGGACGCGCCCACCGACACGATCACCGAATTGGAGAAGCGCTTGAGGAATTCCTCGCGCACGGTCGAGGTCTCGAATATGCGGTCCGGCGACAGGCCGAGCGAGCGCAGCCCCAGCCAGCTGGGCTGGAAATCCCAGAACGGCACCATGTGGCCGCGCATCACGTCGGGGGCGATCTTGAACGAGGTGGTCACCGCCCAGTAGATCGGGAACAGCGCGATGAAGGCCCAGAAGATCAGCGCCGCGTAGATCATGGTCTTGCCGAGATAGCGCCCGAGGCGGCCGCTTTCGGCCTCGACGGCTTGCAGGTCGCTCATGTGGCGGTCTCCGCTGCGAGGTCACGCATGGCGTTTCATCAGGCGGCTGACGAGGTTCAGCAGCAGGGTGATGAACACGATGATGATGATCAGGTATATGAAGGCGAGCATGGTGCCGTAGCCCACGTTCGAGCGGTCGCGGTATTCGCGATAGATGAAGCTGGTGACGCTGTCGGTGGCCCCGCCCGGCCCGCCGGAGGTGACGTTGATGATGACGTCGGCGAGCTTGAGCTTGAAGATCACCCGCAGCACGATGGCGGTCATGGACACCGGCAGCAGCAACGGAAAGGTGATCTTCCAGAAATTCTGCCAGGCGTTGGCGCCGTCCACCTTGGCCGCCTCGATGACCTCGCGCGGCAGGCCCTGAAGCCCGGCCAGCATCAGGATCATCATGAAGGGGATGAAGGTCCAGGCGTCCATGATCATGATCGAGGCGCGCGCGACCTCCGGCGATCCGAAGAAGGACGGCGAGTCCCAACCCAGCCAGCGCGCCAGCGCGGCCACGGGGCCGAAGCGGATCTCCATCATCGACTTGCCGATCATCCAGCTCACCGCCACCGGACTGAGCATCAGCGGCAGCAGGAACACCACGCGGAAGAATTTCCGCGCCCGGATCTGGGCGTTGAGCAGCAGCGCGAGGCCAAAGGCGATGGCGTATTCGATCACCACGGCGGCGACGTAATACCCCATGTTCTTCATGGCGTTCCAGTAGAACGGATCTTCGAGCATGGCGTGGAAATTGTCGAGCCCGGAGAATTTTCGCCCGTCGAAGCTGGCGAGATTCCAGTCCGACAGGGCGATGGTGACGCCGAAGATCATCGGGAAGATCACCATGGCGACGGTGAACAGCGCCGCGGGCAGCACGAACAGCGTGCGCTGGCCCAGTTCGCCCCGCGCCAGCGCCTGCCACAGGCACAGCGCCCCCGCCCAAAGCAGGAACGCGTAAAGCGTCGGGCGCCAGGATTCGAACCCGAGCCCCAGCCCGCCGTCCCGGTCCAGCCATTGCAGGCCCGCCGTGACCGCGAGGATCAGCGTCGCGCCAAGCAGCGCCAGCCGCCCGGCCATGCGCCGCCCCGGGGACACATGCCCCGAATCGACGGTGTGGAGAAGATCGCCGTATTGCTCTGTCATGGCGGCACACTAGCCGAGACCCGCCGCCGCGTTAAACATGTTTGTGCGCTGCGCGGGATCGGCGCGGCGGGGCCGGGGTTCAGGGGGCGCGGCCGGTCTGCGCCGCGCGTTCCAGCCGCCCGTCGCGCAGCGAGATCAGCCGGTCGAAGCGGTCGTAGATCTTTTCGTCATGGGTGACGGCGATCACCGTGGCGTCCTGTTCCCGCGCCACCTTGCGCAGCAGGTCCATGACGATGCCCGCGCGCACCGAATCCAGCGCCGCGGTGGGTTCGTCGGCAAGTATGATGCGTGGGTGATTGGCCAGCGCGCGGGCGATCGCCACGCGCTGCGCCTCGCCCCCGGACAGCAGCGCCGGCATGGCGTTCGCGCGGTTGCCGACCTCGAGATATTCCAGCAGCTCCAGCGCCCGGGCCCGGGCCGCCCGGGGCGAATAGCCGGCCAGATCCAGCACCACCATGATATTGTCGATGCTGTTGAGGAACGGCAGCAGGTTGTGGAACTGGAAGATGAAGCCGATCTTTTCCAGCCGGAGCGCGCGCAGGTCCGAACGCAGCCACTTGCCGTCATAGACGGTTTCTCCGTCGAGCCGCACCAGCCCGCTGGAGGGTTCGACGATGCAGCCGATGACGTTGAGCAGCGTGGTCTTGCCCGACCCGCTGGGGCCGAGCAGCCCGATGACCTCGCGCGGGTGCAGGTCGAGATCGACATGGCGCAGGGCGTCGACGCGGGTTTCGCCCTTGCCGAAATGCTTTGATGCGTCGCGCAGTTCGACCAGCGGTCCGCTCGCGTCGCGCGCCGGGGCGGGGGCGTTTGCGGCCATGGCTCAGGACCCCAGCGCGGTGGCGGGATCGACCTTCAGCGCCAGCCGCACCCCGAGCCCGCTGGCCAGCACGCAGACCGCGAGCACCGCGAGCGCCAGCACCAGCCCGTCCTCCGGGACCAGCACCACGCGGCGCGGGAAATTGTCCTTCGCCAGAACGATCAGCATGGCGCCGATGCCAAAGCCGATCACGCCCATGGCCAGCGCCTGCTGCACGATCAGCGCCACGATGACGCGGTCCGGCGCGCCGATCAGCTTCAGCGTGGCGATCTCCTTCAGCTTGTCCATGGTCATGGTGTAGATGATCAGCGCGATGATCACCGCCGACACGCTCAGCAGGATGCCGGTGAACAGGCCGATCTGCTTGCGGGCGCGATCGACGACGGATTTGGTGAGGATGTCTTCCTGTTCCGCCTGGGTCATGGCCGCCAGATGCTTCCAGCGGCGGATCACCCCGGCCACGTCCTCGGGGCGGGCGTTGGGCGACAGGCGGGCGATCACCGCGTTGACGGTGTAGGTGTCCGAGGGCGCGGCGCCGGCGTCCGGCGGGGCGGCGGAATCGGGCCCGGCCCGGCGCGCGGATTCACGCCGCGCCGCGGGCGGCGCCAGTTCGAATTGCAGCACCTGGGAATCGCCCAGCGTCAGATACACCGCCGGATCGCCGCCCGAGGACACCTGGTTCTCGGTCAGCCCCACAACGGTGAATTCGTTGCGCCCGAGGCGCACGCGTTCGCCCAGCGCCAGCCCGGCGCGCCTGTCGGCGATCATCTCGTAATGGCTGCGGGCGATGGGGCGGCCGGCGACGATGCGCGCCGGTCCGCCGGGGCGGTCGAGTTCGTAGCCGATCACGTAGAGCCGCAGGCTGGCGCCGTTGCGTTTGGTCTCCACCGACTGGAAGGTCATGGCGCCGGCGCTCGCGACCCCGGCGATGCGCGCCGTCGCGGCCCGGGTGTCGCCGGGAATGCGCGAGGCCTCGGCGAAGGGGCCGCGGGCGCCCGCTTCCACCACCCAGACCTCGGCGCCCGGGGCGCGCACCAGGGTCAGCGCGTCGGCCACCAGGCCGCGATAGATGCCGATCATCGACAGCACCACGCCCAGCAGCAGGCTGAGCCCGAGGCAGGTCAGCAGGAACCGGCCCAGATTGTGCCGGATGTCGCGCCAGGCGAGGTTCATGAGCCCGCCCCCCCCTTGCCGGTGTCGCCGTCGTCGACGATGCGCGCCGCGCGCCCTTCGCGCAGGC
Organism: Oceanicella sp.; assembly: GCF_056449545.1. Lineage (NCBI taxonomy): Bacteria > Pseudomonadati > Pseudomonadota > Alphaproteobacteria > Rhodobacterales > Paracoccaceae > Oceanicella > Oceanicella sp. Next base: position 109,853 of record NZ_JBWOMN010000016.1, read on the forward strand.
CGTCGGGCAGCGCCGCCAGCACCTGCGCGCCGTCGGGCAGGCCGGCGACCAGTTCCAGCCGCGCGTCCAGCGTGCGCCGTCCGAATTCCACCTTGCGGCGATGCAATGCGCCGTCCATGACGATCCACACCTGGCCATGGGCGCCGTCGAAGCCCTCGACCGCGTTCTGGGGGACCAGCAGCGCGGCTTCCAGCACTGTCGTGGTGATGAAGGCCTCGGCCTGTTCGCCCAGATGAAAACCGGCGGGGCAGGCGTCGCAGGCGATGTAGACCCGGCGTTCCTCGGACACCCGGTCGCTTTCGATGTCGATGCGGGTGACATGGCCGGCGAACAGGGCGCGCGGGGCCGAACGCAGGCGGATTTCGGCCTTCTGGCCCAGCCGGATGTCCCCGGCGCGGGCCTCGTCCACATAGGCGCGGGCCCAGACCGTGTCGGGCGCCACCAGCGTGAACAGCGGCGCGCCGGGGCCGAGCACCACGCCCAGTTCCTTGTGGCGCGCCACCACCAGCGCGTCATAAGGCGCGCGCAGCACGTGATGGTCGAGCAGCACCCGTTCGTAGTCCCGCGCGGCTTTCGCGTCGGCCAGCGCGGCGCGGGCCACGTCGACCTCGCTGCGCGCCAGCGCCAGGTCGGCGACGGCCACGTCCTCCTCCATCTGCGATTCCTCGGCGAATTCGACCGAGACCGCGTTGCGCGCCAGCAGCGCATGCTTGCGGGCGTTGACGGCGCGTTTCTGGACCAGCACCGCGCGGGCGCGGGAAATCGCCGCCTCGGCCTTGGTCGCCGCGGCCTGGGCGGTGGCGATGCCGGCCTCGGCGCGGGCCAGCCTGGCTTTCTGTTCGCCGCTTTGCAGGCGGGCGAGCACCTGGCCCTTTTCCACCATGTCGCCCTGATCGGCGTCCAGCTCCGCCAGCGCGGCGCCGGTTTCAAAGCCGATGTCGGACAGGATGCGCGCCTCGATGGTGCCAAGGCCGAATACGGTGATCGGCACGTCGCGTTCGACCTGCGCCACGCTGACCGACAGCGGCCGCGCCCTGGCGAAGGCCAGCGCGCCGCCGACGAGCCCGGCGAGGATCGCGATCGCGATCGCGGTGCGAATGGCGCGGCGTTTCATGACGGCGTCTCCGGCGTGGCGCGCGGCGGCGCGAACAGGGTCAGTTGCAGTTCCAGCAGTCTTTCGCCCTCGGCGCTCAGATCGAAGGCGCGCCCGGACAGCGACCAGCGCAGCGCCAGCCCCTGGATCAGCCCGAGCACCAGCGCGGCGGCGTCGCCGGGGATCAGGTCGTCGCGCAGCTCCCCGGCGGCGCGCGCGTCGTCGAGCAGCCGCGCGAGCCGGTCGTGAAACCGGGTCATGCAGCCGAACAGGGCGCCGCGCAGGGCGTCGTTTTCCACATGCAGCTCGCGCGAAAACAGGATCGCCGGGATCGCCGGCGTTCCGGCGATCAGGCGCAGCTGCGCGCCCGCCAGCGCGCGCAGGCGGGCCAGGGGCGCGGCGTCGTCGGGGACGCGATCCCAGCAGGCCTCGATCATCGCCGCGACCCGCGCGCCCACCGCCTGCCACAGATCCTGCTTTCTGGGGAAATGCCGGAACACGCCGGGCTGCGAGAGCCCCACGGCGCGCGCCACGGCGGCGGTGGTCATGCGGTCGGGCCCGACATCGTCGGACAGCTGCAGGGCGGCGTCGATGATCTCTGTCTTGCGGTCGTCGGCGGCTTTACGGTTGCGCATGGGATCGCCCTAAAGTTAGTGATTGATCACTAACTAAGCGCCCGCCAAGGCGCCGTCAAGGCGCCGCCATGCCGTCGTGATGCGGGGGCGCGAGGATCTCAGCGCGGCGATGGCGACCCGATCCTGGAAATCGGCGCCGGGGGCGGCCCCCGGCGTCGGCGCCGGGCCGCCGCCCCCGGGTCGGCGTCAGTGCGCGGTCAGCACCGCCGTCGGCAGATCCAGCAGGATTTCCCGGGTCACCCCGCCCAGCACGTATTCGCGGAATCGCGAATGCCCGTAGGCGCCCGTCACCAGCAGGTTGGCCCCGACGTCGCGCACATGGCCGCGCAGCACGTCGCTGATGCGCGCGCCCGCGCTGGGCAGCCGGGTGACCGTGACCTCGAGCCCGTAGCGCGCCAGCATCAGGGCGATGTCGGCGCCGGGCTCCTCGCCGTCGCGTTCGGCGCCGATCTCCGGGTCGATCAGGGTGACGTCGATGGATCTGGCCTCGCAGAGAAACGGCATGGCCTTGCGCACCGCGCGCAGGGCCTCGCGGCTGGCGTTCCAGGCGATGACCACCGAATCGCCGATGACCTCCGGGACCTGCTCGGCATAGCTGTCGGGGCACAGCAGCACCGCCGCGTCGCCCTCGAACAGCGCGCCTTCGAAGATGCTGGACGGGGAATCGGCGACGTCGTCGCCATAGGGCGGGCTCAGCACCGCCAGGTCGGCGTAGCGCGCGCGCAGCCCGAAATCCCGGGCCAGCCCGTCATGGGTGCCGATCACCGCCGCCGCGTCGCAGCGCAGCCCGGTCCTGGCGAGATAGGCGTCGGCCTCTTCGCGCAGTTCGGCGGCGCGCGCGCGGGCCTGGTCGCCAAGCTCGGCGATCAGCGCGGTGGGCGCGCCCAGGTAGCCGTAGGATTCCAGCGACGGTTCGAACCCGAAGCTGACCGAGGTCAGATGCGCGTCGAAACGTCGCGCCAGATTGACCGCCGCCGCCATGCGCGGGGCGGATGGCTTGGCGCCGTCCCAATGGGTGAGGATGGACTTGCAGGGCATGCGCGTCTCCTTTTGATGGCTTGCGCGGCGCTTTGCGTCGCGTCGCGGTTTCGATCCGGCCCCCGCGCGGATCGCGGCGCGGCGGTCAGGGCGGGGCGCGATGTCTCCGATGGGGCGCGGATCGATTGCGACTCGCAAGGTCGCGCCTTGCCTGCGCCGGCGCATTGACTTGCGTCAAGGGCGCATCCGGCGCCGCGCCCGATTGACGCTGGCGCCGGCAGGTTGCGCTGCATCAATTTCAACCACAGATTATCGGCGTAGGTTCGCTCCCATGCCCATGAAGGAGGCTCCGATGAAACCCGAGCAGATTGAAACGCCCAAGGCCCCCAGGGCCGATGCGCGCCCGTCGCCGCCGATTCCGTTTCCTGCCCGCGCCCCCGCGCCGAAGGAAGGATCCGCCCCCCCCGCGCCCGACATCCAGGATCCCCCCGACGCGGCCGAGGGCGTGGCCGAGGTGATGGACCACGCCGCGCGGGCGATGATGGCGCGCCTGACCGGCGGGCTGTCGCCCTCGGCGATGGGCGCCATATGGGCCGATTGGGCGGTGCATCTGGCCGGTTCGCCGGGCAAGCAGGCGCTGCTGCTGGAAAAGGCGCTGAAAAAGACGCTGCGCTTCCAGCAATACGCCGCCAGCTGCGCCAGCTTCGGCGGCTGCGCCCCGGATTGCATCGAACCCCTGGCGCAGGATCGCCGGTTTCGCGACCCGGCCTGGCGCAAGCCGCCCTTCAATCTGCTGCATCAGGGGTTCCTGCTCAATCAGCAATGGTGGTGGAACGCCACCACGGGCGTGCGCGGGGTCTCCGCCGCCCATGAACGGGCGGTCGAATTCGCCGCCCGCCAGGCGCTCGACGTGTTTTCGCCCTCGAACTACCTGCTGACCAACCCCGAGGCGCTGGAGAAGACCCGCGCCGAGATGGGCCGCAACCTGCTGCGCGGGGCGGAGAATTTCCGCGAGGATCTGGAGCGCCAGATCCGCGGCAAGCCGCCCGTGGGCGCCGAGGCCTTCAAGGTCGGCGAGAACCTGGCCACCGCGCCGGGCAAGGTGGTGGCCAGCAACCGGCTGATGGAGCTGATCCAATACGCCCCGGCGACCGACGCGGTGCGCCCGGAACCGGTGCTGATCACGCCGGCCTGGATCATGAAATACTACATCCTCGATCTCAGCCGCGAAAACTCCATGGTCCGCTATCTGACCGAGCAGGGGTTCACGGTGTTCATGATATCGTGGCGCAATCCGGGCCCCGAGGATCGCGATCTGGGGCTCGACGATTACCGCCGCCTCGGCCCCATGGCGGCGCTCGACGCCATCGGCGAGATCACCGGCGCCGACAAGGTGCATGGCGTCGGCTACTGTCTTGGCGGCACGCTGCTGTCGATCGCCGCGGCGGCCATGGCGCGCGACGGCGACGACCGCTTCGCCAGCCTCACCTACCTCGCCGCGCAAAGCGATTTCACCGAGGCCGGGGAACTGATGCTGTTCATCAACGAAAGCCAGGTGACGTTCCTTGAGGACATGATGTGGGAGCAGGGCTATCTGGACGCCAAGCAGATGGTCGGGGCGTTCCAGATCCTGCGCTCCAACGACCTGATCTGGTCGCGCAACCTGCGGGTCTACCTGATGGGCGAGCGCCCGAAGATGATCGACCTCATGGCCTGGAACGCCGACGCCACGCGCATGCCCTACAGGATGCATTCCGAATATCTGCGCAAGCTGTTTCTCAACAACGAACTGGCGTTCGGCAAATACGAGGTCGAGGGCCGGCCGGTGGCGCTCAGCGACATCCACGCGCCGATCTTCGCGGTGGGGACCGAGACCGACCACGTGGCGCCGTGGCGCTCGGTCTACAAGGTGCACGGGCTTTGCGACGCGGAGGTGACCTTCGTGCTGACCAAGGGCGGGCACAATGCCGGCGTGGTGTCCGAGCCGGGCCACCCGCGGCGGCATTTCCGGGTGGCGACGCGCCGCCATGACGACCGCTGGCTGGCGCCCGACGACTGGGTCGAGCGGGCAACGCTGAAGGACGGATCCTGGTGGCCGGAATGGGCGGCCTGGCTGGGGCGGCGCTCGGGCGATCCGACGGCGCCGCCGCGGATGGGGGCGCCGGGGACGGATCCGGCGAATCTCGCGGACGCGCCGGGCGCCTATGTGATGATGAAGTGAGCGGCCCCGCGCCGCCGGGAAGGGTCCCGGACGTGCAGCAGGACGATCGCCCCATGCCGGACGGGGAAGGCGACGCGCCGCGCCCCGCGACCGGCGAGATCGTCGGCATCCATGGCGGGGTGCTGGAGGTGCGATTCGCCGGCGCGCCGCCGAAGATCCATGACCTGCTCTGGGCCGGCGACGCCGGATCGGGGGCCAGGATCGGCGTCGAGGTCGCGGCGCTGGCCGGCGGGGGCGTGGTGCGCGGCGTGGCGCTGGGCCCGGTGCAGGGGCTGGGGCTCGGCATGCCGGTGGAGGCCACCGGCGCCCCGATCCGCATTCTGGTGGGCGACGGGCTGCGCGGGCGGATGCTGGACGTGTTCGGCCGCCCCATCGACAATGGCGGCCCGCTGGACGCGGCCATCCGCCGCCCCATCCACCGCCCGCCGCCGCCGCTGACCGAGCGGGTCGCCAGCAGCCGGATCTTCGAAACCGGCATCAAGGCCATCGACCTGCTCTGCCCCATCGAGCGCGGCGGCAAGGCCGGGCTGTTCGGCGGCGCCGGGGTCGGCAAGACCGTGCTGATCACCGAACTGATCCACAACACCGCCAGCCATCATCAGGGCGTCAGCCTGTTCTGCGGCATCGGCGAACGGTCGCGCGAGGCGGAGGAGCTGTATCGCGAGATGCGCGAGGCCGGGGTGCTCGACAAGACCGTGCTGCTGTTCGGCCAGATGAACGAACCCCCCGGGGTGCGTTTTCTGATCGGGGCCACGGCGCTGACCGTCGCCGAGCATTTCCGCGATGACATGCGCCAGGACGTGCTGCTGCTGATCGACAACGTGTTCCGGTTCATCCAGGCCGGGTCGGAGGTGTCCGGGCTGCTCGGGCGCATGCCCTCGCGCGTGGGATACCAGCCGACGCTGGCCACCGAACTGGCGGCGCTGGAGGAGCGCATCGCCTCCACCCGCGCCGGGGCCATCACCTCGATCCAGGCTGTCTACGTGCCAGCCGACGATTTCACCGACCCGGCGGCGACGCATGTGTTTTCGCACCTGTCGGCTTCGGTGGCGCTGTCGCGCAAGCGGGCCAGCGAGGGGCTGTACCCGGCCATCGACCCGCTGGCCTCGACCTCGGTGATGCTCAATCCCGGGGTGGTGGGGGGGCGCCATTACGAGGTGGCGCGGGCGGTGCGCCGCACGCTGGCCGATTACGACGACCTGCGCGACATCATCGCCATGCTGGGGCTGGAGGAGCTGTCCGCCGCCGATCGCGCCACCGTGGCGCGGGCGCGCCGCCTTGAACGGTTCCTCACCCAGCCGTTCTTCACCACCGAGGCGTTCACCGGCGCCAAGGGGCGGCTGGTGACGTTGGCCGACACCCTGGACGGCTGCGAGCGCCTGCTGGAACTGACCGACTTTTCGCTGCCCGAAAGCGCCTATTACATGATCGGCGCCATCGACGAGGCCGGGTCGTGAGCCGCTTCGCCTCCATGCAAGTGCGCCTGCGCCTGCCCGCGCGGCTGGTCTGCGAGATCGAGGCGCGCAAGCTCGCCGCGCGGGCGGAGAACGGCGGTTTCGGCGTGCTGCCCAACCATGTCGATTTCGTCACGGCGCTGGCGCCCGACGTGCTGATCCTGGTCGAACCCGGCGGGCGCGAGCGGTTCTTCGGGATCGACGAGGGCGTGCTGGTCAAGCAGGGGCGCGAGGTCGAGATCAGCGTGCGCCGGGCCATCGAGGGCGAGGATCTGGCGGGCCTGAAGCGGCGCGTGCGCGAGGTTTTCGTGGATCTGGACGAACGCGAGCGCAGCGCGCGCACCGCGCTGGCCCGGCTGGAGGCCGACATGGTGCGCCGCTTCGCCGAATTGCGGGACGCGCCATGACCGACCGGCCTCCGGACCCGCAGGACCGCGCCGCGCGCGACATCGAGCGCGGCGCCGAACGCAAGCGCCGCAGCCGCGAATCCCCGCCCCCGAGCCCCATGCGCGGGCTGGGGACCTTCGGCATGATCGGCTGGTCGATCGCCGCCCCGACCATCGGCGGCATCTTTCTGGGGCTGTGGCTGGACCGGGTGGCGCCGCAGGATTTTTCCTGGACCATCACGCTGCTTTTCGCGGGCCTGCTGCTGGGCGTCGCCATCGCCTGGCGCTGGGTGGGGCGCGAGGGCGGACCGGACTGAGCCCCCTGACCGGTTTCCAGGCTGGACGGGCTGAACCGATGGGCGGAACATGCGGGGCCGAACTGACGGGGCCTAACTGACGGGGCCGCGAATACGCAAGGAGGACCGAACGCCATGGACGTGACTTCGATCTGGCCGCCCGACTGGGCGCTGCTGGGCGCCGGCGCGGCGCTGGGGGCGCTGGCCTCGGCGCTGTTCTTCGCCGGGCTGGCGCTTGGCGTGCGCGCCGCGCGCCGCGCCGCGCGCCCGGGGCTGCTGATCCTCGGCGGCGCGGCGCTGCGCATCGCGCTGCTGCTGGGCGCCGCCTGGGGCGTGGCGCAGCTCGGGCTCTGGGCGGCGATCGGTTTCGGCGCCGCGTTCTTCGCGGTGCGCGGCGGCGCCGTGGCGCTGGCGCGCCGCATCCCCGGGGAGGCCGGGTGAATGGAAATCACCACCGACGCCGTCATCGTATTCACGGTTTTCGGCATCCCGGTCAACGCCACCATCTTCAACACCTGGGTGGTGATGGCGGCGCTGACCGGGGTGTCGGCGCTGGTCACATGGCGCCTGAAGCCCGACGCGCCGGCCAGCCGCTGGCGCACCGCGCTGGAGGTCATCGTCACCGCCATCGAAAGCCAGATCGCCGAGGTCACGCGCCGCCCCTCGGGGCGCTACATCCCGTTCGTCGGCACGCTGTTCCTGTTCATCGCCGCCTCCAACCTGCTGCTGGTGATCCCCGGATTCCACCCGCCAACGGCCTCGCTGTCCACCACCACCGCGCTGGCGCTGTCGGTGCTGATCGCCATCCCCGCCTACGGCGTCGCCAGCAAGGGGGTGGCGGGCTATCTGCACGGGTTCCTCGAACCCTCGCCGCTGATGCTGCCCTTCAACGTGGTCGGCGAATTCACCCGCGGGCTGGCGCTGGCGATCCGGCTCTACGGCAACATCATGAGCGGCGCGGTGATCGCCGCCATCCTGCTCGGCGTGGCGCCGTTCTTCTTTCCCGTGGTCATGGACATGCTCGGCCTGCTGACCGGGCTGATCCAGGCCTACATCTTCGCGGTGCTGGCGATGGTCTACATCGCCGCCGCCACCGGCGGCGAGGCGGCGCCCGATCCCGATCCCGCTCCCACCCCTGACGAGGACCGATAGATGACCGATCTCGGACTGATCGCCGCCGTTTCGATTTTCACCGCCGGGCTGACGGTGTCCTTCGGCGCGCTGGGCCCGGCGCTGGGCGAGGCGCGCGCCGCCGCGCAGGCGCTGGCCGCCATCGCCCAGCAGCCGGACGAGGCCGGCACGCTGTCGCGCACCCTGTTCGTCAGCCTGGCGATGATCGAATCCACCGCCATCTACTGCTTCGTGGTGTCGATGATCCTGATCTTCGCCAACCCGTTCTGGAAAGCCGCGCTGGCGGCCGCCGGCGCGGCGTCGGGCGGCTGATCCCATGTCCGTCGACTGGATCACCATCGCCGCGCAGATCGTCAATTTTCTGGTCCTGATCTGGCTGCTGAAGCGGTTCCTGTATCGCCCGATCCTTGACGGCATCGACCGGCGCGAGGCGGCCATCGCCGCGCGGGTCGCCGCCGCGAAATCCGCCCGCGAGGCGGCGGAGGCGGCGCGCGCCGCGCATGAGGCGGCGCTGGCGACGCTGGCGGCGGAGAAAACCGCCATCCTCGACGCCGCCCGCACCGAGGCGGCGCGCGACATTGCGGCGCGCCGCGAAGCGGCGCGCGCCGCGCTGGAGGCCGAACAGGCCGCCTGGCGCGACCAGATCGCCGCCGGGCGCGCCGCCTATCTGGCGCGGATGCGCGATGTCGGAGCGCGCGCGATCATGACGCTGGCGGGCAAGGCGCTGAAGGATCTGGCGGACGCGGATCTTGAAGACCGCATCGCCGCGCGCGTCGAAGCCCGGCTGGCGGATCTGGCGCCGGCGCTGCGTGACGCCGCCGCCCGCGCCGGCGAGGCGGTGGCGCTCAGCAGTTTCCAGTTGTCCCCGGCGCGCGAGGCCGGCTTGCGCCGGGCGCTGGAGGCCGCGGCGCCGGGCGCGCGGCTGCGGTTTCGCGTCGATCCCGCCGCCTCGCCGGGGCTGGCGCTGCAACTGGGCGGGGCGCGCGTCGCCTGGACGATCGACGCATATCTCGATGAGCTGGAATCCGCGCTGCGCGCCCGGCTCGACGCCCCGGGGCCGGATCGGGAGGCGGCGCAGTGACCCGCCGCGAAACCGCCGCCGCGTCGCTGACCGACGCGACCGGACGCGCGTCGCTGACCGACGCCGCCGACGCCGCGAAAACCCTGCTCGACGATCTGGCGGCGGCCCCCGGCCCGGCCCCGCGCGTCGAGGAGGTGGGCGTGGTGCTGGAGGTGGGCGCGGGGGTCGCCATCGTCGCCGGGCTCGGCCACGCGCTGGCCGATGAACTGGTGCGCTTCGCCAGCGGCGCGGCGGGGATCGTGTCGGACCTCGCGCCGGGGCGGCTCGGGGTCATCCTGCTCGACGACCCGGAAAGCATCGCCGTGGGCGACGCGGTGCGCCGTTCGCGCAGCGTTGTCAGCGTGCCGGTGGGCGAGGCGCTGCTGGGGCGCGTGGTCGACGCGCTGGGCCGCCCGCTGGACGGGCGCGGGCGCGTCAGCGTCGCCGAAACCGCGCCCATCGAGGCCGAGGCCCCGGGCATCCTCGAGCGCGCCGCGATCAGCCGACCGCTGGCCACCGGGATCAAGGCGGTGGACGCCGCGGTGCCCATCGGGCGCGGGCAGCGCGAACTGATCATCGGCGACCGGCAGACCGGCAAGACCTCGATCGCCGTCGACGCCATGCTCAACCAGGCCGACAGCGGCGTGATCTGCATCTATTGCGCCATCGGCCAGCGCGGCGATGCGGTGGCGCGGGTGATCGCGGCGCTTGACGCGGGGGGCATGCGCGGGCGCGCCATCGTCATGGTCGCGGGCAGCGAGGAGACCCCCGGCGTCAGCTTTGTCGCCCCCTACGCCGCCACCGCCATGGCCGAATGGTTCGCGGCGCGCGGCCGCGACGCGCTGATCGTCTATGACGACCTTACCCGCCACGCCCGCGCCTATCGCGAATTGTCGCTGCTGCTGCGCCGCCCGCCGGGGCGCGAGGCCTATCCCGGCGACATCTTCTATGTCCACGCCAGGCTGCTGGAACGCGCGGCGCAATTGTCGGCCGCGCGCGGCGGCGGTTCGCTGACCGCGCTGCCGATCATCGAGACCCAGGCGGAAAACCTGTCGGCCTACATCCCCACCAACCTGATCTCGATCACCGACGGGCAGATCTACCTGTCGCCGCGTCTGGTGCGCAAAGGCCAATTCCCCGCCGTCGATCTGGGCAAGTCGGTGTCCCGCGTCGGGGGCAAGGCGCAGGCCCCGGCGTTTCGCCAGATCGCCGGCGATCTGCGCATCACCCTGTCGCAATTCGAGGAACTGGAGAATTTCGCCCGCTTCGGCACGCGGCTGGACGCTGACACGCGGGCGCGGCTGGCGCGCGGCGCCGCCCTGCGCGCGGCGCTGCGCCAGCCCGAGCGCGACCCGCTGCCCGCGATGCAGCAGCTGGTGACGCTGCAGGCGGCGATGAGCGGGCAGCTCGACCGCATCCCGGCGGCGCGCATGGCCGCGGCGCTCGACGCCATCCGCGCCGCTCTGACCGCGGGGCCGCCAGCCCCCGACGCCC